>NZ_JBVHMF010000002.1:0-56433 GCF_055558595.1 Streptomyces sp. NPDC025721
GAGAAGGACGGGAGAGAGGGAGGGGTCGGGGGGTGGGGGGGCCGTCGCTCCTCCCCCCCCCCCCCCCCCCCCCCCCCCCCCCCCCCTTCTCCCCCCCCCCCCCCCCCCCCCCCCCCCCCCCCCCCCCCCCCTGCCCTCTCCCCCCCCCCCCCCCCCCCCCCCCCCCCCCACCCCCCGAAGGACAACTCCGTTACGGCGTCGTCTTCGTGATGATCACGCTGCCCTTGCCCGCGACCGAGCCGCGCGCGTTGAGCAGTTGCACCTCACCGAAGAACTTGCGTCCCTCGGGCGCCGCGGCCGAGGCCAGGAGCGAGGCCGAGACCTTGGCGGAAGCGCCGTGCGGCAGGTTGACCGTGGTGGTGTCGTCCACCGTGACCGTACCGAGGGCGTCGGAGAAGTAGACGTCCTCGTAGTCGTAGGTGGTCGTCCCCGCCGGTACGGCGTAGGCGTCCACCTCGAAGGTGTACGTGCCCGCGGGCGGGTTGGCCAGGCTGACCCGCTCGTCGGAGCCGCCGCTGGCGGACTGCGCGACGAGCACCCCGTCCCGGTAGACGTACAGGTCGAGGTCGGCGGCCGTGTCGGACGTCCCGCCGATCGACACGTCGAGCCGGGAGGCGCCGGGGCCGAGCGTCAAGGTGGTGGTCTGCGTGTCACCGTCGGCGATCGTCGGCTTGGCGGTGAACGCCGAGCCGAGCGGGCCGCCCTTGAGCTTGCCCTGGATCGGGGCGAAGCCGTTGGTGACCGTCCAGTCGACCGGGGTCGGCGTGCCGACCTTGGCCTCGGGAACCGTCTTGACCGCCGGGTCGAAGGCCACGCCGAGCAGCGTCACCGACAGGTTGTACGGGTTGTCGAGCTGCGGCGAGGTGCGGCGCGCCTCGACCGCGATCTCCCACACGCCCGGCATCGGGTTGGCGTAGGAGCGCACGTCCGGGCGGCACTTGTTGTTGGGGTTGTCGTAGTTCGGGTAGCAGTCGATGGTCTGGGTCGAGTCGAGCGGCACACCGTACGGGTGCATCGTCAGGAACCGGGTCTGGCTGCCGGTCTTGAGCCCGTCCATGGCGACCTCCAGCGAGGTCGCGCCCGCCGGGACCTTCACGAAGTACGACCTCGTGGTGTCGCGCTCGATGCTGCCGGAGCGGGTCAGCGTGTACGACGGGCCCGCGACCGGGGTGGAGACGAGCACCGCGGCCGACATCTGCGAGTCGATGCCGCGGGTCAGCGGGTCGTCGATGTTCAGCAACGCGCTGTGCGCGCCCACCGACTTCGGCTTCGCGGTGACCTTCACGGTGACCGGCTTGTTCAGCGGCAGCAGCACCAGCGGGCTGGCCACCTTGAACGTGCCGTCGTTGTGCGCCCAGGTGAGCGTGTGCAGTTGGGCGTAGACCGGACCGCTGGTACGGGTCACGGTGACGTCGTACGTCCGCGACTGCCCGGCCTGGAGGCCGCCTTCACGGTCGTACACGCCGGTGCCGAAGCCCGGGGTGACGAGGTAGTCCTTCAGCACCGTGTTGACCGGCGCCTTGACCGTGTACGTGTTGGTCTTGCCGCCCTGCTTGAGCAGGTTCCAGGCCGGGCCGACGGCGATGAGACCGGCGCCCTGGTCGATGGTCTGCGTGCCGGGGATCGACTTGGCGGTGCTGGTCAGCGCGGTACGGAGCTGCGCGGGGCTGACCGTCAGGTGCTTGGCCTTGGCCGCGGACAGCAGCAGCGCGGAGGCTCCGGCGGCCTGCGGGGACGCCATCGAGGTGCCCTGGAGCATCGCGTAGCCGGGCGGCAGGGTGTAGCCCGCCTCCTTCACCGGCCCGCCCGGCTCCCAGGTCGGGATGGTGTTGATGGACGCGCCGGGCGCGGTGATGACCGGGGCGAGGCCGCCGTCCTCACGCGGGCCGCGCGAGGAGAAGGGCATCATCGAGTACGGAACGGTCATCTGCGAGCCGTAGTTGGCCGCCCAGGTCTCCTTCGAGATGGACGCGCCGACGCTGAGCACGTGGTCCGCGAGGCCGGGGTCGCCGATGGTGTTGACGCCGGGGCCGTCGTTGCCCGCGGAGATCACGAGCTGTATGCCGTAGGTGTCGATCAGCTCCTTGTAGAGCTGGTCGCGGGCGCTGGCACCGTCGTTGAGGGCGCCGAGACCGCCGATGGACATGTTGACCACGTCCACGTGCCGGTTGACGACCAGGTCGATCATGCCCTCGGTGAGCGCGATGCTGGTGCAGCCGCCGCTCCAGGTGCAGGCGCGCGAGGAGACGATCTTCGCGCCGGGCGCCGCGCCGTTCATCTTGCCGCCGAACAGGCTGTTGGCGGAGGTGATGCCCGCCACGTGCGTGCCGTGCTCGGACTCCACGAGGCCGAAGTTCACGAAGTCCGCGGTCTTGCCGACCCAGGTCCCGCCGTAGGGGTCCATGGGCACGTTCTTGCGGATCTCGACGGTGAACGGGATCGACTCGGAGATCGGCGTCGCCGGGTTGTCGGTGCCGAAGTGGCCGATCTGGAAACCGTCCTTGTACGGCTTCATCGCGGTGTCGTCCGTGAAGTCGCCGTTGTCGTTCAGGTCCACGCGGACCGTACCGGCGGCCGGGTCGTACAGCACGCCCCACTTGTCGGTGGTGTCGCCGTCGCGGTTCAGGTCGCCGTTCATGTCGCCGCCGATGGTGGCGGATTCGGCGAACGTGCTGAAGTAGTAGTTCCCCGCGGGCGCCTTCCAGGTGCGTCCCGAGGAGGTGAAGGCCGGGCCGGAGACCGCGGTCACCATCGGGCGCCAGGTGGCGTCGCCGTCGAGGATCGGGTCGGTCGCGGTGATCCAGTCGACGATCTTGCGCTCACCGGTGGTGGTCTTCTGGAGCGCCGGGTGGCCGATGTCCACACCCGAGTCCAGGATGCCGATGGTCACGCCGCGGCCGTCGTACTTCGGGTTGTCCTTGACGAAGTCGACCGCGCCGGTCTCGAACGCCGGCTGGTACGGGTTCTTGGCCGGGGTGTCCTTGCCGGGACCGGGGTACGTCGTGGCCGACGCCTTCCCGTTCTTGGCCGCCGCCGCGGTGGTGTCCGCCGCCGGGGTCGGGTCGTCGAGCTTGATCTCCTGCTTGAGGTCGATCGCGATGACCGAGGACAGCTTCTGCGCCGCCGCGATGGCCTGGTCCGCCTTGCCGGTCGGCACGGTGGCCCGCACATAGCCGATCTTGTCGTACCGCAGACCCACGCTGGCGCCCTGCGCGTCCAGCTTGTCGGCGACCTGGCCGGTGCTGCCGGGCTTGGTGGCGACCATGAAGGTGACGTTCTTGTCGCCGTCCGCCTTGGCCTTGGCCAGCAGCGAGGCGTCCGCGGACCCGAGTTTGTCCGCGGCTCCGCCCTTGTCGGCGGCGCCCTTGTCCGGCGAGCCGGGGCCGGGCGCGGGGGTGGAGGAGGGCGAGGCGGGCGCGTCCGCGATCGCGAGCGCGGGCCCGGCGGCCGACAGCGCGGCAACCAGACCCGCGGCCAGCGTGATACGGGCCGCGCGTCTCTTGCCGGGAATGTGAGCGAGTGGCATGGGCATCCCTGTTCGGACCGAGGTGGTCTGTTCGGAAAACGGAGCCGGTCGATCGCTCACATTGCTGGAATTGACTCCCCTTTGGGGAGTGTTGACCGTCCAATGGTCTGGGCATGACGTGTTTCCGCCAACCGCCATCAGGACGAATACGGTACGGGTCGGGGTAAATCGCCGGGACCCCGCTTCCTCGTGTGACGGGTGGTCACCTCGGGGTGACCACCACATACGCGGCGGGTGTCCGGTCGGCGGACGCCATCAGCGCGGTCCTGACGATCGCCGCCTGCTGCTCGGCGGAGTCCCTCAGTTTGGCCGGAGTGAGGTGGATGACGGTGATGCCCAGCGCCTCCAGACGCTCCCGCTCACGGGCGTAGCGCGACCACACCGCGTCGTCCTCGGCGTTCTCGAAACCGTGCTCGAAGGCCCGGTCGAAGAGCTGGTCGAAGGCGCCGCCGGGACCGTACGTGCCGCCCGGTCCGTACGCGTCCCCGTCCCCGTACGCGTCCGTCGCGTATACGTCGTCGTGGCAGTCCTCGCCCGCCGCCGTGCCCGGCCGTGCGGTGCGCGCGTCGATCTCCACCGCCACCGCGTGCTCCGGCCAGTACGCGTCGACCCCGCCCAGCGGCGGGCCGCCCGGCAGCCGCAGGTCGACGTTCCACACCGGGTCGGGCAGCGCGTGGCAGCGCACCATCGCGATCAGCCGGTCCTCGGCGACCGACCGGCCCTCGGCGAGCAGCGCGTCCAGCGCCGCCGCCACCTGCGGCCGGTCCAACAGTCGCGCGTGCTCCAGCTCCTCCAGTACGGCGCCCGCGTCGCAGTGCCCGCCGCGCACCGCCTCGGTCAGCAGCCGCCGCACCGTCTCGGCGTCGTCCAGCTCCGCGACCGCGTCGGCCAGGGCGCGCGGCACCGGCGCGCAGGGCAGTCCGGCGACCTCCTGCGGGCGGGGCAGCGCGTTGGTCCTGCGGATCGCCACGTCGCCCGCGTCGCGCAGCCTGCGCTGCCGCGGCACCAGGACGTCGATCCGGGACAGCCCCGGCAGCGGCGGCACCGAAGAGAAGCGGTGCAGGGCGAGGGCGGCCAGCCCGGTCACCATCGCCTCCCGGCCGCCGCCGAGCGGGCCGTGCGCTCCCGGATCGCGGCCCGCGTACAGCAGCGCCGCCTCCAGGCGCTCCGCGCTGTTCGGGGGCCCGGAGTGCAGCAGGTACACCTGCGGCAGCACCTGCTGCCACGGCCCTCCCGGGCGGCACCGTTCCGCGATCACGCCCGGCGTCACGCCGCGCTCCCTGAGCTGACGGACCGTCAAGACGCTGTGGGCGGTGCGGAGGTGGTCGGCGGTGCGGTGTGTGTGGGGGTTCTCGATGCTCATGCCGTGGTCGTTCCCGCCGCCGGCCCCGTCACTAACCGCTGTTACACGCCCGTCGACAAACCCGGACAAGCCTGGGCTAAAGTCCACGTGTTCGGATGCCGAGCTTACCTTTTCACCTATTCGGGTGACCCCCTCCGGGGGCCTGCTCTTTGCCCACCCGCCCACCCGTGCGGGTGTTTTGTCGTCTGCGGGTGCCGCTTGTGCCTGGTCGGTGCCGGGCCGGGGCACCTCCTCGAAATCCGTATCACCTGGCCTTTGCGCATCCGGTACCCGGCCGTCAACGTATTTCTGCGGGGGCACCCCGGCCCGTCCCCTCCTCGCTCGTCGGCGTCCGCCTGCCGGTGGGGGTTGCCGGGGAAGGGGGTGGGTGGGCTGAGGTGCGAAGACAGCCGACGGTCCGCTGTGGTGCCGGGGCGGGGGTGGGTGGGTCAGGGTCCGTTGGCCTCCGCCTGGCCAGTGGGGGCGGCGAGGGGTGGGTGGGCTCCATTACGTCGGCGTCCGCCCGCGCGCTGTAACCGGGGGAGGTGTCCCTCCGCTGTGGGCATCGGCGGAGACCGCCTGTCTCCGCCCCGCCGGGAGGTCGGGGGGCGCAGGGCCCGCACCCCCACTCACCGCCTTTCGCTCACCCCGCCGGGAGGTCGGGGGGCGCAGGGCCCGCACCCCCACCCACCGCGTTTCGCCCACCCCGCCGGGAGGTCGGGGGGCGCAGGGCCCGCACCCCCACTCACCGCCTTTCGCTCACCCCGCCGAGAGGTTGGCGGGGCGCAGGGCCTGGCCCCCACCCACCCCCGTCCGCCACCACACCGGACAGGCGGACGCCGACGTACCCGAGCCCACCCACCCCCCTCCCCGGCACCCCCACCGGACCGTCGGACGCCGACGTACCGGAAGGGGACGGGCCGGGGTGCCCCCGCAGAAATGCGGTGACAAGAACGGCACCGGATGAGCAAAGAGCAGGCAGCCGCATTTCGAGGAGGTGCCCCGGACCGGCACCGGCCAGGCACAAGCGGCACCCGCAGACGAAAAAGCACCCGCACGGGTGGGCGGGCGGGCAAAGACACCCCCCCCGTCAGCTCACCGCAGGGACTGCGCGCGGAGCGCCCGCGCGAGGTCGTCGCGCGACTCAACGACCAAGCGCCGCAAGGCGGGCGCCGCGTCGGCGCGGGAGGAGAGCCACGCGTCGGCCGCGGCCAGCGCCTCAGGACCCTGGTGGTGCGGGAACAGACCCCGCACCACCGCCATGCCGATCTCAATCGACCGCTCGCCCCAGACGCGCTCGATCGAGGCGAAGTACGGCTCGACGTACGGCGCCGTCAACCCCCGCTGCCCCGGCTGCGCGAAGCCCGCGATGGTGGCCTCGACCAAGGCGTTGGAGAGCCGGTCGGAGTCCACGACATCGGCCCAGGCCGCCGCCTTGACCTGCGCGGAGGGCCGCGCGGCCAGGCAGCGCACCTCGTGCCGGTGACCGGAGGCGGTGTCGTCGCGGGAGCGCTCGGCCGCGACCGCCGCCGCGTCCGCGTCGCCCTCGGCGGTGAGGGTCTCGAGGAAGGTCCAGCGCAGTTCCTGGTCGACGTCGAGCCCGTCGATCTTCGCCGAGCCGTCCAACAGCCCGCGCAGCAACTGGAGATCGGCCGCCGACGAGGCCACGGAGGAGAAGAACCGCGCCCACGCCAACTGGTGACCGCTGCCCGGCTCCGCCTGCCGCAGCTCCCGCAGCGCGCCCTCGGCGAGCGACCTGGCGGCCTCCTCGCGGTGGTCGGGCGCCACGTAGTGCGACAGCGCGGAGCGCGCCTGCTGGTGCAGCGACTGGAGCACCCCGATGTCGCTCTCGGAGCCCGCGAAGAGCAGCACGAGACCGAGGTAGTCACGGGCGGGCATCAGCCCGTCACGGGTCAGATTCCACACCGCCGACCACGCCAGTGCCCGCGCCAACGGGTCGGTGAGGTCGCCGAGATGGGCGCGGAGCGTGTCCAGTGACACCTCGTCGAAGCGGATCTTGCAGTACGTCAGGTCGTCGTCGTTGACCAGCACCAGCTCGGGCCGGTCCTGGCCGGTCAGGCCGTCCACCACGGTCACCGGACCCGACACGTCGGTCTCGACCCGCGCGTACCGTTCGAGCGCGCCGCCCGGCACCCGCCGGTACAGGCCCACCGCGACGCGGTGCGGGCGCAGTTCGGGGTGCGACTCGGCGGCGGTCTGGAGCACCGACAGCTCGGTGATCTTCCCGTCCGCGCCGTAGACCACCTGCGGGGTCAGGGAGTTGACGCCCGCCGTCTCCAGCCACGCGCGCGACCACTGCGCCATGTCGCGGCCCGAGGTCTCGGCCAGCACCGCCAGCAGGTCGGCGAGCGTGGTGTTGCCGTACGCGTGCCGCTTGAAGTACCGGCGCGCCGCCTCCAGGAAGGCGTCCCGGCCCACGTACGCCACGAGTTGCTTGAGCACCGAGGCGCCCTTGGAGTACGTGATGCCGTCGAAGTTCAGCTTCGCGTCCTGGAGGTCGCGGATGTCGGCGACCACCGGGTGCGTGGAGGGGAGTTGGTCGGCGCGGTACGCCCACGCCTTGCGCCGGTTGGCGAAGGTGATCCACCCGGCGTCGTACTGCGTGGCCTCCACCATCGCGAAGGCGCCCATGAAGTCCGCGAAGGACTCCTTCAGCCACAGGTCGTCCCACCAGCGCATGGTGACCAGGTCGCCGAACCACATGTGCGCCATCTCGTGCAGGATCACATTGGCCCGGCCCTCGTACGACGCGCGGGTGACCTTGCCGCGGAAGACGAACTCCTCCCGGAAGGTGACACATCCGGGGTTCTCCATCGCGCCGATGTTGTACTCGGGCACGAACGCCTGGTCGTACTTCCCGAAGGGGTACGGGTAGTCGAAGTTGTCGTGGAAGAAGTCCAGGCCCTGCTTGGTGACCGTGAAGATCTCGTCCGCGTCGAAGTGCCGGGCCAGCGACCTGCGGCACAGCGCGCTCAACGGCACGTCGAGCACCGCCCGGTCCTCGAAGGTCCGCGAGTAGTGGTCGTGCTCCACGTGGTACGGGCCCGCGACGACCGCCGTGATGTACGTCGAGATCGGCTGCGTCGGCAGGAAGCGCGACACCGCGCCGCCGCCTTCGCCCTCGTACGGCACCGGCTCGCCGTCCCGCTCGCTGTTGCTCAGCACCGTCCAGCCCTCGGGCGCGGTCACCTGGAAGGTGAACGGCGCCTTCAGGTCGGGCTGTTCGAAGTTGGCGAAGACGCGGCGCGCGTCGGCGGGCTCGTACTGCGTGTACAGATAGACCTCGCCGTCCTCCGGGTCCTCGAAGCGGTGCAGTCCCTCGCCGGTCCTGCTGTACGCGCAACGCGCGTCGACCACGAGGGTGTTGCGCTCCGCGAGGTCGTCCAGCGCGATCCGGGTGCCGTCGAAGACGGCCGCCGGGTCCAGCTCCCGGCCGTTGAGCCGGACGGAGGTGACGGCCGGGGCGAGCAGGTCCGCGAAGGACGAGGCGCCGGGTCGCGAGCACCGGAAGTCGATCACGGTCGTCGACCGGAAGGTGCGGTCCCCGCCCGCGTCGGCCGGGTCCACCGCCGACCGTACGTCGAGGGCCACGTCGTAGCGCTCGACGGACAGGATCGAGGCCCGCTCGCGGGCCTCCTCGCGGCTGAGGTTCTCGCCGGGCACGGGCGACTCCTTTGTCTGTTCTCACAGGCCCCGCGGGTCTGTGGGCTCATGGGCGGCCCCGGGGGTCTCCCGGGTGGTCACAGCGTCCCGCATCCTCCCACGGGGGGCGTACGGGGGAGGGGTACGGGGAATGCCGTCGCGCCGGTCGCGCGTTGTGCGACAGGGGACTCATGTCCCCGTGAGCCCACATGCCCCCCGTGCCGCCCGGCACGCCCCGGCACGATCCGTTCGAGGAGTACGCAGTGACCGCGACCGCCCCCGAGACCGACAACCGGCCAGGCAACGACAAGACCCCGGCCGACTTCTGGTTCGACCCGCTGTGCCCCTGGGCGTGGATGACCTCCCGCTGGATGCTGGAGGTCGAGAAGGTCCGCCCGGTCGAGGTGCGCTGGCACGCCATGAGCCTGGCGGTGCTCAACGAGGACAAGCTCGACACGCTGCCCGAGGAGTACGCCACCTTCCTGCGCGACGCGTGGGGCCCGATCCGGGTCGTCGTCGCCGCCCAGCAGAAGTACGGCGAGGAGTACGTGGGCCGGCTCTACACCGCCCTCGGCACCCGCTTCCACAACCAGGGCCTGCCCAAGACCCGCGAGACCGTCGTCGCCGCGCTCGAAGAGGTCGGCCTGCCCGCCGACCTCGCCGACTACGCGGACTCCGACGAGTACGACACCGAGCTGCGCGCCTCCCACAAGGAAGGCATCGACAAGGTCGGCCAGGAGGTCGGCACCCCCGTCATCGCCGTCCCCGGCGACGACGGCGAGCAGATCGCCTTCTTCGGCCCGGTCGTCACCCCCACCCCGCGCGGCGAGGAGGCCGCCAAGCTCTGGGACGGCACCTTGCTGGTCGCCTCGATCCCCGGCTTCTACGAGATCAAGCGCACCCGCACCAAGGGCCCGAGCTTCGAGTGAGCGCGGGGGACCGGGTTCGGGACGGGGTGCCGCGCCGATGGCACATCTAGGGCTGGTGGCGCTCGTCGTGCGTGACTACGACGAGGCCATCGACTTCTACACCCGCGCGCTCGGCTTCGAGCTGCGCGAGGACACGCCCCGCGCGGACGGCGGCCGGTGGGTGGTGGTCGCGCCCCGCGGCTCGTCCGAGACGGCGCTGCTGCTCGCCCGCGCGGGCAACCTCGCCCAGGCGGACCGCGTGGGCGACCAGACCGGCGGCCGGGTCGGCCTCTTCCTCACCACCGACGACTTCGACGGCGACTACAAGCGGATGGTCGCCGCCGGGGTCGTCTTCGAGGAGGAGCCGCGCTACGAGCCGTACGGCGCGGTCGTGGTCTTCCAGGACCTCTACGGCAACCGGTGGGATCTGATCGAACCCCACAAGTGACGTTGACCGGCACGGCAGTCGGGGCGGGCCCGCGAGGTCCCGCCCCGACGCATGTCACGGACGTGAGATGCCTCACGCGACCTGCCGAAACTCCCCGACTCTCCGGACCGCGCCGATAACTTGACGGTGCACGGAAGTCTCCAACCGGTCGCTCGCGGCTTTGTTCCCTTCTCACGATGATCACGCTCGGCCGCTGCGTTAGCGTCACGGTGTCCCCGACCGTCCTCACCCCGCGGAGTACCGATGACCACCGCCGAATCCGTCGCCGTTTCCCGAGCCCCCGGAGCGGTCCTGGCCGACCTGCTGCCCGCCTCGCGCGTCCGCGACACCGCCCTGGTCGTCGGCGGCGCGGTGCTCACGGGCCTGGCCGCGCAGCTCTCGGTCCCGGTGCACGGCTCGCCCGTCCCGGTCACCGGCCAGACCTTCGCCGCGCTGCTGGTCGGCACCGCCCTCGGCGCCCGCCGCGGCTTCGCCGCCCTCGCCCTGTACGCCGCCGCCGGTGTCGCCGGGCTCCCCTGGTTCTCCGAGGGCGCCTCCGGCTGGTCCATGCCCAGCTTCGGCTACATCCTCGGCATGCTCCTGGCCTCCGGCGTGGTCGGCGCTCTCGCCCGCCGCGGCGGCGACCGCACCGTCGCGCGCACCGCGGGCGTCATGGTCCTCGGCTCCGCCGTGATCTACGCGATCGGCGTCCCCTACCTCGCCTGGTCCGCCCATCTGTCCGCGTCCCAGGCCGTCTCCCTCGGCCTGACCCCGTATCTCCTGGGCGACGCGCTCAAGGCCGTCCTGGCGATGGGCCTGCTCCCCGCGGCCTGGCGGCTCACCCGGTAGGGCACTCCCGCTCCGGCCCGCCGGACATGCAAAACTCATCGCATGCGCGTTTACCTCGGGTCCGATCATGCCGGTTTTGAACTCAAGAACCACCTCGTGGAGTGGCTGACCCTCCACGGCCACGAGCCCGTGGACTGCGGGCCGCACATCTACGACGCGGTGGACGACTACCCGCCGTTCTGCCTGCGGGCGGCCGAGGGCGCGGCGGGGGAGCCGGGCAGCCTCGGCATCGTGATCGGCGGGTCGGGCAACGGCGAGCAGATCGCCGCGAACAAGGTCAAGGGCGTCCGCGCGGCGCTGGCGTGGAGCGAGCAGACCGCGTCGCTGGCGCGGGAGCACAACGACGCGAACGTGCTGAGCATCGGCGGCCGGATGCACACCGAGGCGGAGGCCACGAAATTCGTGGAGATCTTCCTCGCCACCCCGTACTCGCACGAGGAGCGCCACCAGCGCCGTATCGACATGCTGAGCGCGTACGAGGCCACCGGCGAGCTGCCGCCGGTCCCGGACCACCACCCCCGCCAGGGCTGACGCGGGCGATGCCGGAAGGCCACACGATCCACCGCCTGGCCGCCGACCACCGCGAGCGGTTCGGCGGCGGGGCGGTCCGGGCGAGCAGCCCGCAGGGCAAGTTCTCCGACAGCGCCGCGCTCGTCGACCGGCAGGTGCTGGAGAGCGCCGAGGCCCACGGCAAGCACCTGTTCCTGGGCTTCGGCGCGACCGGCTGGGTGCACATCCACCTCGGCCTGATCGGCAAGGTCACCTTCGGCGACGGCAAGGCGCCGCCGCCGACCGACACCGTACGGCTGCGGCTGGCGAACCGGGCGCACTGGGCGGATCTGCGCGGCCCGGCCGCCTGCGAGCTGATCACCGAGCCGGAGAAGCGGGCGATACACGACCGCCTCGGCCCCGACCCGCTGCGGCCGGGCGACGACCCGGAGCGGGTGTGGCAGCGGCTGTCCCGCTCCCGGATCAGCGTCGCCGCGCTGCTGATGGACCAGAAGGTCATCGCGGGCGTCGGCAACGTCTACCGCGCCGAAGTGCTTTTCCGGCACGGCGTCGACCCGTTCCTGCCGGGGCGTGAACTGCCGCGTCAGCGGTGGGACGCGATGTGGTCCGATCTGGTGACGCTGATGCGCGAGGGCGTACGGACCAACCGGATCGACACCGTGCGCCCCGAGCACACCCCCGAGGCGATGGGCCGCCCGCCGCGCCAGGACGACCACGGCGGCGAGGTGTACGTCTACCGGCGCACCGGACAGCCCTGCCTGGTGTGCGGCACCGGGATCAGCACCCGCCCGCTCGCGGCCCGCAATCTCTTCTGGTGCCCGGTCTGCCAGCCCGCGCATCCGCCGGTGAGCTGACGGATCTCAGAAGCCGTGCGGCAGCCACGGCTCGACATCCCCGCGGAACGCCCTGGACGCCTCCGCCAGCGCCCCCGGCCGCAGTTCACGTACCAGCCCCGCCTCCGCCTGCCCGCGCAGCGTCGGCCCGCCCAGGTAGGCCGCGCCCAACTCCTTGACGGACAGCGCCAGATCGGCCGCGTCCGCGGTCCGCTCGCACGTCGCGCCCTTCGCGTCGCCCGACAGCCGCCAACGCCCGGCGTTCCAGGGGCAGAAGGCGTCCTCCACCTCCAGCACCACATCCACCGGGGCGGTGTACGTCCGCGCCTCCAGCGCCTCGCCGAGATTCACCAGGCGCACGTGCAGGCTGTCGCGGAAGGCCAGTTCACCGCGGCGTACGTCGGACAGGAGGTGCAGCAGCGGGTCGTCGACCGGCCGGTTGTAGAACGCCACCCGCGAGGTGAGGTCGATGGAGGACAGATAGCGCCACAGCGCCGCGTAGACCACCGGGTCCAGCGCCTCGACGTCGCTCAGCTTCACGATGTTGTCGGGACCGAAGGAACTCCACGACAGCTTCACCGAGTAGCGCGCGTAACCGCGTACCTCACCGTCCACCTCGGCCACCACGCACAGCCGCTCGCCCGCCCCGTCCCGGCTCGCCGGGGCGTCGAGGAGCGGCACCCGCTCCCAGCCGGGCCGCCTGGCCAGCATGCCGGGCCGGGTCGGCACCACCCGCGCGTAGACGGCCTCGCACGCCTCGCCCGCCGCCTCCAGCGGCACCAGCCGCAGCCGTACGTCGTCCACGCCCGGCAGGGCCCTGACGGCGGTCCTGGTCGTGTCGACGTTGCCGCGGAGCTGCAACGTGCCCGTGCCGTAGCCGAACCGGCCGTAGATCGCCGGTTCCGACGCGGTCAGCACGGCGACCGGTTCGGGTCCCTCGCGCACGTCGTCGAGCTGCCTGCGCATCATCGAGGTCAGCACACCGCGGCGGCGGTGCGTCGGCTGCACGCTCACCATGGTCACGCCCGCGGCGGGCAGCGACGCCCCGCCGGGCACCGTCACACGGAACGAGAAGGCGCCCGCGGTGCCGACGATCTCCCCGCCGTCCCACACCGCCAACGACCTTTCCAGCTCGGTCAGTTCACGCCACAGCCCCCGCTCCTCCGGGGGCTCGGCCGGCCCGCCGAAAGCCCGCTCCAGGCGGCCGTAGAACTCTTCCCAGTCGTCCCGCTCCAGCACCCGCAGTTCCGTCGTCATAGGCCCTGCCTACCAGCCGCGCCGTCCGCGGGCGAACGTATTTCCGCCGTCTACGTGACAGGTCGGGGGGTATCCGCCCTGCACGGCGGGGCGAACGGTCGATAGGGTCGCCAAGACATGGCAAAGGGCGTCGCGGGCGAGGGGCTCGGGCTGCGGTGGAGCAGATGGCTGCACCGGGCCCGGCTCGGTGTGCGCAGGGCCGGGGTCGATTACTTCCGCGGCGGCGCCTCCGACTGGGTCGGCCTCACCGTACTGATCCTCACCGTCCCCGCGCTGGCGTACACCACCGTGAGCCTGCCCGTCTGGTGCCCGCCCAGCTCCCTGGTCCTGCCGATCCTCACCGGCGGCCTGCTGCTGCGCCCCTCCAGCCTGCTGCTCCTCTACGCGGCCTCCGCCGTCGCGCTGGTCGCGGAATCCGCGGCGCTCGGCCCGTACCGCGAGGGCCCGGCCCGCGTCACGCCCGGCACCGTCCTGGTGGTCACCGCGGTGGCGCTCACCGGCCTGGTCATCGCCCAGTTCAGGGCGCGGGTCGGCGTGCCCTGGCGGGGCGGCCACACCATGCTCTTCGACCTCAGGGAGCGGATCAGGGTCCAGAGCAGACTGCCGCGGCTGCCCGCGGGCTGGCACGCCGAGATGGCGCTGCGCCCGGCGGGCGGCCAGTCCTTCTCCGGCGACTTCGTGGTGGCCACCCGCGGTTCGGTCGGCGGCCGGACGCTGGAGGCCGTGCTCACCGACGTCTCCGGCAAGGGCATGGACGCCGCCTCCCGCTCGCTGCTGCTGTCCGGCGCCTTCGGCGGCCTGCTCGGCTCGCTGCCGCCGCACTCCTTCCTCACCGCCGCCAACGGCTATCTGCTCCGGCAGAATTGGGACGAGGGCTTCGCCACTTCCGTGCACCTGGTGCTCGACCTGGAGAGCGGCGACTACGAACTGCTGTCCGCCGGGCACCTCCCAGGGGTGCAACTGCACGCGGGCAGCGGCCGGTGGGAGGAGAAGGCCGCGGAGGGCCCGCTGCTCGGGGTCTACGACGGGGCCGAATTCCACGGCGTGAAGGGGACGTTGCGCTCGGGGGACGTCCTCATGCTGTTCACGGACGGCCTGGTGGAGACGCCGGACAAGGACATCTCCGAGGGCATCGACCGGCTGATCGGCGAGGCGGACCGCTTCGTGGCGACCGGATTCCGGGGCTCCGCCTGGCGGTTGATCGAAGCGGTCGCCAAGGATGTCAACGACGACCGGGCGCTACTCGTGGTGTGCAGGGACTAGCCGACGGGAATGGGACTATGGGCCTTCGGGTCCAACTGTCGTTCCCCGATGGCACCATGGGACCGGGCGGGGCGGGGGCGCGGCTCCATGCTCCCGGACCGGCGAGGCGTACCGTGAAGAGGAAGTGAACCGCTGTGGCCATCTCCCTGTCCGTAGTGCTGTTGCTGGCGATCATCCTGGTGGTCATGATCCGGGGGAAGAGCATCAAGGTGGGTCCGGCGATAGTGGCGGCCCTCTTCGGTTTCTTCCTCGCCTCCACCAACATGGCGCCGTCGGTCAACCGATTCCTGACCTCACTTGCCGACACCATCAACCAGATAAAGCTCTGACGCGGGCAGCGCCTGCGGGGCCGCCTCCAGAATCCGCCGCAACGCGGCGGTGGCGGTGCCCGTGCCGGACCGTCCGTCCTGCTCCGAGGGCAGGCGGGGGAGGTCCGAGGACGGCGACGTGAGCGAGAGCAGCGTCGCCAGCACCGCGATACGTGTCTGGCCGGGACGCAGAGTGCCCGCCAGCAGCCCGCCCGCCGCCACCAGGTCGACCGCCCCGCCGCCGGTGTAGAGCGGCGCCACCGCGCCCGCCGCGACCCGCGTGCTGACCGCGACCAGGACGCCGTCCGCCGTCGCCTTCCGTACCGCCTCCGCGACCTGCGGATTCGCGTTCCCCGCGCCCGTGCCGACCACGACGACGCCGCGCGCGCCCGCGCCCAGCGCCGCCTCGAAGAGCACGGTGTCGCCGTCGCTGTGGTGCATCAGGACGTCCACCCGCGGCGGTACGGCGCCGGGCGCGGGCAGCGGCAGCGGCTCGGGGCGCGGACGGCGGCGGCCCCACGTCACCCGGCCGAACTCGACGCGGCCCAGCGGCAGTCCGTCCGGCGCGCCGAAGGCGTGCGCGTCCACGGTGTGCTGCTTGACGGTGCCGCGGGCGGCCCAGACCTGGCCCGCGAAGACGATCACCGCGCCGATGTCGCGGCCGGTGGCCGCGGTCAGCAGCGCGTCGTACAGATTGCCCGCCGCGTCGCCGTCCTCCGCGTCCAGCGGCTTCTGCGCGCCGGTGAAGACCACCGGGCGGCGGTCGCCGTGGAAGAGGTCGAGGAAGAAGGCGGACTCCTCCAGGGTGTCGGTGCCGTGGGTGACCACCACGCCGTCCACCGCCGGATCGGCCAGCACCTCGTGCACGGCGTGCAGCAGCCGCAGCTGGTGGTCGGTGGTCAGGCGCGAGCTGTTGACGGTGAACAGGTCCACCACCCGGACCTCGACGCCCTCGGGCACCGCGCCGGCGGCGAGCACTTCCTGCCCTGCCGCCTCCGCCGCGTACCCGTCGCCCTGCCATCGGCTGGCTATGGTGCCCCCGGTGCTGATGACCACGACGTGTCGCACGATGCCTTCGCCTCCGTCTGATTGTGCGCGTCCGGTGCGTTCGCGCGGGGCTCTCCGGACGCCGCCGGATGTCCCCACTCCTCGGGGTGACACTTACCCACTCTGCACCCGGTGCAATGATATGCGCGTAGACCTGACATTTGATTGCTCGTACCGACCGGTATTCGGCCACCGAGTGGTAGGTATTGCCACCATGGACGCCATCGACAGACGAATCTTGCGCGAGCTCCAGGCCGACGGCCGGCTGAGCAACCAGGAACTGGCCCAGCGGGTCGGCCTCACGCCCTCCCCGTGCCTGCGCCGGGTGCGGCAGCTGGAGGACGACGGAGTGATCGAGACCTACCGTGCGGTCGTCGCCCCGGCCGCCGTCGGCCGCGGCTTCGAGGTCTTCGCCTCCGTCGAGGTACGCCGCGACCGCGCCTCCGTCGCCGCCTTCGAGGCCGAGGTCCAGTCCACCCCCGACGTCGTCGAGGCCTACCGCCTCTACGGCGCCCCCGGCTGCCTCCTGCGCATCGCCGTCGCCGACTCCGACGCCTACGAGCGCTTCTGGACCGACCAGCTCATCGACCTGCCGGGCGTCAGCGACGTCAACTCCCAGATGATCATGAAGCGCATCAAGTCCCCCCAGGGCATCCCGGTCGACTAGAAGGCCGCGACCCGGGCCGATCCGCGCCGACCCGAGCCGACCCCGGCCGACCCCGGCCGACCCCGGCCGACCCCGGCCGACCCCGGCCGATCCGGGCCGACCCCGGCCGACCCGGCGCCGGTCGCGGCCCGGGGAAACAGAAAGCCCCCGGACGCCGGTCGGGTGATACCGACCGGGCCGGAGGCCGTGGAGCGGGCGACGGGAATCGAACCCGCGTAGCTAGTTTGGAAGACTAGGGCTCTACCATTGAGCTACGCCCGCGGGAGTGTGATGCGCCAGTGATTGTGGCACATCGGATAGTAGCCGGTCGAACCGGTGAACCGGCGGGGGAATACCGGCTGCCCACGCGTACGGGGGCATGTACTCTACGTGTCGCACCAGCGGGGTGTGGCGCAGCTTGGTAGCGCGTCCGCTTTGGGAGCGGAAGGCCGTCGGTTCGAATCCGGCCACCCCGACCAGCGGTTCCGCGATCCCGAGGGGATTCTGGGGGCCGGGGCACGAAGGCCCGGACCGTGCGCATTGTGGTACCGGTAGGATGGGCCGCTGGCGACCGAGCGCGCGGCATGCCGTGTACTGCTTGCCGGACGAGATCACCGGACGATCCGGCGAGATCACCGGATGATCCGGCCGCCCCCATCAACGTAAAGCCCCCAAGGAGACCCAACCGTGAAGAGCGCCGTCGAGACTCTGAACCCGACTCGGGTTCGACTCACTGTCGAGGTGCCCTTCGAGGAGCTCAAGCCCAGCCTCGACGCGGCGTACAAGAAGATCAACCAGCAGGTCACGGTGCCGGGCTTCCGCAAGGGCAAGATCCCTGCGCGCGTCATCGACCAGCGGTTCGGCCGTGGCGCGGTCCTCGAAGAGGCCATCAACGACGCGCTGCCGAAGTTCTACACGGAGGCGGTCAACGAGGGTGAGCTGAACGTACTCGGCCAGCCCGACGTCGACATCACCGAGTTCAACGACGGTGACGAGCTGAAGTTCACCGCCGAGGTGGACATCCGCCCCGCGATCGAGATCCCGGACTACTCCGGCATCGAGGTCGTCGTGGACGCCGTCGAGGTCACCGACGAGGACGTCGACACCTCGCTGGAGCAGCTCCGTGACCGCTTCGCCTCGACCACCACGGTCGAGCGCGCGGCGGCCGAGGGCGACGTCGTGATCGTCGACCTCGAAGCCTCCGTCGACGGCGAGGTGCTGGAGGACGGCGTCGCCAAGGGCGTCAGCTACACCATCGGCTCCGGCCAGCTCCTCGACGGCATCGACGAGGCCGTCATCGGCCTGGAGGCCGGTGGCTCCGCCACCTTCACCTCCGAGCTGAAGGGCGGCTCCGCCGCCGGCAGCGCCGCCGAGGTCAAGGTCGACGTCTCCGACGTACAGGCCCGCGAACTGCCCGCCCTGGACGACGACTTCGCCCAGCTCGCGAGCGAGTTCGACACCCTTGAGGAGCTGCGCGCGGACAGCCGCAAGCGCCTGGAGCGGATGAAGCAGTACGACCAGGCGACCGCCGCCCAGGAGAAGGTCCTCGACGCGCTCATCGAGCTGTCCGAGGTGCCGATCCCGGAGAAGCTGCTCAAGGACGAGATCGAGACCAGGACCCACAACCTGGAGCACCACCAGTTCCCGCAGATGGGTCTGGACTGGGACACGTACCTGGAGCGCGAGGGCAAGACGCGCGAGGAGTACGACGCGGAGCTCGAGGCCCAGGCGGTCAAGGGCATCAAGACCCAGTTCCTGCTGGACGAACTGGTCAACAAGGAGAAGCTCTCCGTCAACCAGGAAGAGCTGACCGAGCACCTCATGCGCCGTGCGGCGACCTCCGGGATGTCTCCCGACCAGTTCGCCCAGGCCGTCGTCGAAGGCGGCCAGGTGCCGATGCTCGTCGGCGAGGTCGCCCGCGGCAAGGCGCTCGCGGTCGTCGTGGAGTCCGTCAAGGTCACGGACACCAACGGTGAGGTCGTGGACCTCGAGGACGAAGAGGACGAGGACGGCGAGACGGTCGAGGCCGTCGAGGCCGCCGACGAGAAGCCGGAGCCTGTCGAGCAGGTCTGAGCCCCGTCAGGGGCGCGGGGAACCGCGCGATCAGCCACGACGACGGCTGCACGTCACCACCGGCCCCGGAGGGGGCAGTCACGGTTGTTCTCGGACCACCGGCCGGTGGGGACGTGCCGCGCGGTTCCCCGCGCCCCTCGAAGCACCCGCCTCCGCGAGGTGAACGCGCAGGCACGTCCGGGCCGGGCCACCAACCCCCTGTGCCGGCGCGGCGTCTTGGTCTCCGCTGGCAGCGAACAGTTCCGCGTAGGGGATTGCTGGGCCCCACCTGCGCGTTAGGGTCCGTAAGTAGGAGGGCGGGGGCTCGGCACCAGAAGGGGTCGGCCCCGGCCCGGACGAAGACCCTGTGACGGCTTCACGGCCGTCCGACAACGAGCAGGTGGATACGTGACGACTCCGATGCCTTCCGCCGCCGGCGAGCCGACTCTCGGTGGCCTCGGCGACCAGGTCTACAACCGACTGCTCGGCGAGCGAATCATCTTCCTCGGCCAGGCGGTCGACGATGACATCGCCAACAAGATCACCGCCCAGCTCCTTCTCCTGGCAGCCGAGCCGGACAAGGACATCTTCCTCTACATCAACAGCCCCGGCGGCTCCGTGACCGCCGGTATGGCGATCTACGACACGATGCAGTTCATCAAGAACGACGTCGTGACGATCGCCATGGGCATGGCCGCCTCGATGGGCCAGTTCCTGCTGACCGCGGGCACCCCCGGCAAGCGCTTCGCCCTGCCGAACACCCGCATCCTGATGCACCAGCCCTCCGCGGGTCTCGGCGGCTCCGCCACCGACATCAAGATCCAGGCCGAGCAGTTGCTGCACACCAAGCGCCGCATGGCCGAGCTGATCGCCCAGCACTCCGGGCAGAGCTTCGACCAGATCACCAAGGACTCCGACCGCGACCGCTGGTTCTCCGCCGAGGAGGCCAAGGAGTACGGCCTGCTGGACGGCGTCATGCTGTCCGCCACGGAGGTCCCGGGCGGTGGCGGCACCGGCGCCTGATCCGTTCAGGAACCCCAGCCGACAGCACCCAGCTTCCGCATCATCACCAGGACGGTGGACGTGAACAGCATGAACTTCCCCGGCAGCGGCCTGTACGAGCGCACCGAGGCCGAGCGGCCCGGTGTGTTCGGTGCCGAGGCCCGCTACATCATTCCGCGCTTCGTCGAGCGCACCTCGCAGGGCGTGCGCGAGTACGACCCGTACGCGAAGCTCTTCGAGGAGCGCGTGATCTTCCTCGGCGTGCAGATCGACGACGCGTCGGCCAACGACGTCATGGCGCAGCTCCTGTGCCTGGAGTCCATGGACCCCGACCGGGACATCTCGGTCTACATCAACAGCCCCGGCGGCTCCTTCACCGCGCTGACGGCGATCTACGACACGATGCAGTTCGTGAAGCCGGACATCCAGACGGTCTGCATGGGCCAGGCGGCGTCCGCCGCCGCGGTCCTGCTGGCCGCCGGCAGCCCCGGCAAGCGGATGGCGCTGCCGAACGCGCGGGTGCTGATCCACCAGCCGTACAGCGAGACCGGCCGCGGGCAGGTCTCCGACCTGGAGATCGCCGCCAACGAGATCATCCGGATGCGGCAGCAGCTCGAAGAGATGCTGGCCAAGCACTCCACGACGCCGATCGAGCAGATCCGCGACGACATCGAGCGGGACAAGATCCTTACCGCCGAGGAGTCGCTGGCCTACGGGCTGGTCGACCAGATCGTCTCGACCCGCAAGACCTCTGTGACGGTCTGAACACAGTCGGACAACGGACCGGTCGCGCGGGTGGCCCTCCTTGGACTCCACTGAGTGAGTACGTCCAAGGGGGGCCCACACGGGGGTCGCGGCAAGGTACCGTCGATGAGAGAAGCACCAGGCTCCGTTGATCTCGGCGGATCCCAGGCGAAGGGGAAACACCTCGTGGCACGCATCGGTGACGGCGGCGACCTGCTGAAGTGCTCATTCTGCGGAAAGAGCCAGAAGCAGGTGAAGAAGCTCATCGCAGGCCCTGGTGTGTACATCTGCGACGAGTGCATCGATCTCTGCAACGAGATCATCGAGGAGGAGCTGGCCGAGTCCTCCGAGGTGCGCTGGGAGGACCTGCCCAAGCCGCGGGAGATCTACGAGTTCCTCGAGGGCTACGTGGTCGGGCAGACGCCCGCGAAGAAGGCCCTGTCGGTCGCGGTGTACAACCACTACAAGCGGGTCCAGGCGGGTGAGAACGCCGGCCGCGGGCACGACGACGCGATCGAGCTGGCGAAGTCCAACATCCTGCTGCTCGGCCCGACGGGCTCCGGCAAGACGCTGCTGGCCCAGACGCTGGCCCGCATGCTCAACGTGCCGTTCGCCATCGCGGACGCGACCGCCCTCACCGAGGCCGGTTACGTGGGCGAGGACGTCGAGAACATCCTGCTGAAGCTGATCCAGGCGGCGGACTACGACGTCAAGAAGGCCGAGACCGGGATCATCTACATCGACGAGATCGACAAGGTCGCCCGCAAGAGCGAGAATCCGTCGATCACCCGCGATGTGTCCGGCGAGGGCGTGCAGCAGGCGCTGCTGAAGATCCTGGAGGGCACGACGGCCTCGGTGCCGCCGCAGGGCGGGCGCAAGCACCCGCACCAGGAGTTCATCCAGATCGACACCACGAACGTGCTGTTCATCGTGGGCGGTGCCTTCTCCGGTCTGGAGAAGATCATCGAGTCCCGCGCGGGCGCCAAGGGCATCGGCTTCGGTGCGACCATCCGCTCCAAGCGCGAGCTGGACATGGCCGACCAGTTCTCCGAGATCATGCCGGAGGACCTGGTCAAGTTCGGCATGATCCCCGAGTTCATCGGACGGCTGCCCGTCATCACCAGCGTGCACAACCTCGACCGCGAGGCGCTCCTCCAGATTCTGGTCGAGCCGCGCAACGCGCTGGTGAAGCAGTACCAAAAACTCTTCGAACTCGACGGTGTGGAGCTGGAGTTCGAGCACGGCGCGCTGGAGTCCATCGCGGACCAGGCGATCCTGCGGCAGACCGGCGCCCGCGGTCTGCGGGCCATCATGGAGGAAGTCCTCCAGTCGGTGATGTACGAGGTGCCGTCCCGCAAGGACGTGGCCCGGGTCGTCATCACGGCCGATGTCGTGCACTCCAACGTCAACCCGACGCTGGTGCCGCGTGAACCGCGCATCGTCGGCAAGGGCGAGCAGAAGAGCGCGTAGCGCCACAGTACGAACACACGCGAAGGGGGCGCCCGGTGGATCCGGGCGCCCCCTTCCGTCTGCGCGGAACGGCTCCGCGGAACGCTCACGCCGAACGCGTCGGCGTACGGCGTCAGTTGAGCGGGACGCGCACGTCCTTGCGGACCTTCGCGGTGAGCGCCGCCGCCTCGTCGATCGGCATGCCGCTGCCGACCCCGGTGGTGGCCGTCGTCAGGTCGACCGGCAGGGTGTAGCCGACGGTGCTGTAGTCGGCCCACAGGCAGATCGGTGTGGTGAACGACTTGCTGCCCTCGGTGTACTTGGTGTTCTGGCACGACATGACGGCGTCGTCCATGCCCGCGGGCTGCACCTTCTGCGGGCTGCCGACCAGTTCGGTCTTGCCGCCGCCGGATTCCTTGTCGTCGGCGGCCTGCTTCTTCAGGTCGGCGAACATGCCGTCGACCACCTTCTGCGGGTCCGCGACCTTGCCGTAGACACCGCTGAACTCCAGCAGCTTGCCGGTGAGTTGGGACCCGCTGGTGTAGCCCGAGCTGACCTGCTGGGGGTCGGTGACGCCGAGCGTCTTGAGCAGCGTGACGTCCTTGGCGTCGAAGCCGTCGCCGGTGTCCGCGTCCTTCGACTTCTTGTACGTCTCCGCGACGGTCTCGGGCGTGATGAGCTTGTACTGCTTGCCGTCGTTCTTGACGGTGCTCTTGCCGCCGCCGCCCTTGCCGCCGTTGGCGCTGTTGTCGCCGTCACTGCCCTTGGTGAGGAAGAAGACCCCGGCGCCGATCGCGACCAGCGCCACCACGGCGCCGATGATGATCCCGGTGCGCTTCCCGCCGCCACCGCCCTGCGGCGGCACGGGCGGCTGGCCGCCGTAGCCGTAGCCCGGCTGCTGCTGCGGCTGCCCGTACGGCGCCTGCTGCGGCGGGCCCTGCTGGGGGTAGCCGTAACCGGGCTGCCCCTGGGGCTGGCCGTACGGCTGCTGCGGCGGCTGGCCGTAACCACCTTGCTGCGGCTGCCCGTATCCGCCCTGCTGCGGCTGCTGCGGCTGCGGCTGCCCGTATCCGCCCTGCTGGGGCTGGTGCCCGTACGGGTTCGGCGGCGGCTGGTTGTCACTCATGTCAGGTGGTCCCCTCGTTTACGACCGTCGGACCATCCTCGCCGATCCTTTATCGGGTTCTTACAGCGGGGGCGATACGGATTCGTAACGGGATGGTCCGCCACCGTAGAATCGTGCCGTGACCGACAACTCTCAGCAGAGCCCCGACCGCGGGCCGCACAGCACCCCCGAACTGCCGACGACCTACACGCCGGCCGAGGTAGAGGGGGCGCTGTACGAGCGCTGGGTAGAACGCGGCTACTTCGAGGCGGACGCGAAGAGCGACAAGCCCGCGTACACCATCGTCATCCCGCCGCCGAACGTCACGGGCACGCTCCACCTGGGTCACGCCTTCCAGCACACGCTGATGGACGCCCTCACCCGCCGCAAGCGGATGCAGGGTTACGAGTCGCTGTGGCTGCCCGGCATGGACCACGCGGGCATCGCCACCCAGAACAAGGTCGAGCAGCAGCTCGCCGACGAGGGCAAGTCCCGGCACGACATCGGCCGCGAGGCGTTCGTCGACCGCGTCTGGCAGTGGAAAGAGGAGTACGGCGGCCGGATCCTCGGCCAGATGCGCCGCCTCGGCGACGGCGTGGACTGGTCCCGCGAGCGCTTCACCATGGACGAGGGCCTGTCCAAGGCCGTCCAGACCATCTTCAAGAAGCTGTACGACGACGAGCTGATCTACCGCGCCGAGCGGATCATCAACTGGTGTCCGCGCTGTATGACGGCGATCTCGGACATCGAGGTCGACTACCAGGACGACGACGGCGAGTTGGTCTCGCTGAAGTACGGCGAGGGCGACGAGACGGTCGTCGTGGCGACCACCCGCGTCGAGACGATGCTCGGCGACACCGCCGTCGCCGTCCACCCGGACGACGAGCGGTACCGGCACCTGGTCGGCAAGCGGATCAAGCTGCCGCTCACCGACCGGACGATCCCGGTCGTCGCCGACACGCACGTCGACCCGGAGTTCGGCACCGGCGCCGTCAAGGTGACGCCCGCGCACGACCCGAACGACTTCGCGATCGGCCAGCGGCACGGCCTGGAGTCGCTGACCGTCATGGACGAGCGCGCGGTCATCACCGCGCCCGGCCCCTTCCAGGGCCTGGACCGCTTCGAGGCGCGGTCCGCGATCGTCGAGGCGCTGCGCGAACAGGGCCGGATCGTCGCGGAGAAGCGTCCTTACGTCCACTCCGTCGGCCACTGCTCGCGCTGCAAGACCACCATCGAGCCGCGGCTGTCCCTCCAGTGGTGGGTCAGGGTCGAGCCGCTGGCGAAGGCGTCCGGCGACGCGGTCCGCGACGGCCGGGTCAGGATCCACCCGTCGGAGCTGAACAAGCGGTACTTCGACTGGGTCGACAACATGCACGACTGGTGCATCTCGCGCCAGTTGTGGTGGGGCCACCGCATCCCCGTCTGGTACGGGCCGAACGGCCAGCAGATCTGCGTCGGACCGGACGACGAGGTGCCGTCCGGCGAGGGCTGGACGCAGGACTCCGACGTCCTGGACACCTGGTTCTCGTCCGCCCTGTGGCCGTTCTCCACGCTGGGCTGGCCCGAACAGACGCCGGATCTGGAGAAGTTCTATCCGACCGACGTCCTGCTCACCGGCCACGACATCATCTTCTTCTGGGTCGCCCGGATGATGATGTTCGGCCTGTACGCGATGGACGGCACCCCGCCGTTCCACACCATCGCGCTGACCGGGCTGGTCCGCGACGAGTTCGGCAAGAAGATGTCCAAGTCCAACCCCAACTCGGTGGACCCGCTGGACTGGATGGACAAGTACGGCTCGGACGCCGTCCGCTTCACCCTGGCCCGCGGCGCCAACCCCGGCGCCGACGTGCCGATCGGCGAGGACTGGGTCCAGGCGTCCCGCAACTTCGCCAACAAGATCTGGAACGCCACGCGCTTCGCGCTGATGAACGGCGCCACGGTCCAGGGCCCGCTGCCCGCGCCCGAGGAGCTGTCGGCCACCGACCGGTGGATCCTGTCCCGGCTGAACACGGTCGTCGCCGAGGTCAACGGCCTGTACGACGACTACCAGTTCGCGAAGCTCAGCGACAGCCTCTACCACTTCGCGTGGGACGAGGTCTTCGACTGGTATGTGGAGCTGTCCAAGACCGTCTTCTTCGCGGGCGGCGACGGCGCCCGGGTCTCCGGGCGGGTCCTGGGCGAGGTCCTGGACGTGATGCTGCGGCTGCTGCACCCGATCGTCCCCTTCGTCACCGAGACGCTGTGGACGACGCTGACCGGCGGCGAGTCGCTGGTCGTCGCGGACTGGCCGAGCGACAGCGGCTTCCGGGACGCGGCGGCCGAGGCGGAGATCGCCGAGGTCCAGCGGGTGGTCACCGAGGTCCGCCGCTTCCGCTCCGACCAGGGGCTCCAGCCCGGCCAGAAGGTCCCGGCGCTGCTGACCCTGGACGGGACGCTGCTCGCGCCGCACGAGGACGCCATCCGCCAGGTGCTCCGGCTCCAGCCCGCGGGCGAGGACTTCCACGCCACCGCGACGCTGCCGGTCGCGGGCGCCACGGTCGCGCTCGACCTGTCCGGCACGATCGACGTTCCGGCCGAGCGCAAGCGGCTCACCAAGGATCTCGGCCTGGCCGAGAAGGAGAAGGCCGACGCCGAGAAGAAGCTGGGCAACGAGGCGTTCCTCGGCAAGGCGCCCGAGCCGGTGGTGGCCAAGATCCGTACGCGGCTGGCGACCGCCGAGGCCGACATCGCCCGGATCACCGCGCAGATCGCGGCCCTCCCTTCGGCCTGACCGCACCGAGGGCCGCCCGCCCCGAAGGGCCACCGTGTGCCACGGGCCCGGACCGCGCACCCGCGGTCCGGGCCCGTGGCCGTTTCCGCTCGCGGGCTCCGTAGACTGGGCGCTGTGAGCGAGCACCCGCACAACGGCGACGGCCCCGAAGACGACGCGTACGAAATCCAGGACACGGCCTACGACGTGGACGACGACGTCGAGGACGCGGACGGGGCGGCCGACGGTACCCTCCGCGAGGCCGACCTGGCCGTCATCGAGGCGGGCAGCCGGACGCTGCGGGCCGGTGTCAGCCCGGTCGCGGCCGAGGACGACGTACCGGCGCGGCCCGCGGACCCCGCCGTCGACCGGGAGCTGCGCACGGTCGAGGAGGAGCTGCTCGGCCGCTGGCCCGAGACGAAGCTGGAGCCCTCGCTCGACCGGATCACGGCGCTGATGGACGTCCTCGGCGACCCGCAGCGCGCCTACCCGGCGATCCACATCACCGGCACCAACGGCAAGACCAGCACCGCCCGGATGATCGAGCGGCTGCTGCTCTCCTTCGACCTGCGCACCGGCCGCTACACCAGCCCGCACGTGCAGTCCGTCACCGAGCGGATCAGCCTGGACGGCGCGCCGATCTCCGCCGAGCGGTTCATCGAGACCTACCGCGACATCCAGCCCTTCGTCGGCATGGTGGACGACGCGCAGCCGCACCGGCTGTCGTTCTTCGAGGTGCTCACCGGGATGGCGTACGCGGCCTTCGCGGACGCGCCGGTCGACGTCGCGGTGGTCGAGGTCGGCATGGGCGGCGGCTGGGACGCCACCAACGTGGTGGACGGCCAGGTCGCCGTGGTCACCCCGATCGCGCTCGACCACACCGACCGGCTGGGCTCCACGCCCGGCGAGATCGCGGTGGAGAAGAGCGGCATCATCAAGAAGAACGCCACCGCCGTCCTGGCCCAGCAGCCCGCCGACGCGGCGCAGACGCTGCTCAAGCGGGCCGTGGAGGCGGACGCGACGGTCGCCCGCGAGGGCATGGAGTTCGGCGTCGTGCACCGCGAGGTCGCCGTCGGCGGGCAACTGCTGACGCTGCGCGGCCTGGGCGGCGAGTACGAACAGGTCTTCCTGCCACTGCACGGCGAGCACCAGGCGCACAACGCGGCGGTCGCGCTGGCCGCCGTCGAGGCGTTCTTCGGCATCGGCAGCACCCAGTCGCGCACCCTCGACATGGACACCGTGCGGGCCGCGTTCGCCTCGGTCACCTCGCCCGGCCGCCTGGAGGTGGTGCGCCGCAGCCCCACCGTGGTCCTGGACGCGGCGCACAATCCGGCGGGCGCGGCCGCCGCGGCGGCCGCGGTCGGTGAGGCGTTCGGCTTCACGCACCTGGTCGGTGTGGTCGGGCCGAGCGGCGACAAGGACGTACGCGGGCTGCTGGAGGCGTTCGAGCCGGTCTTCTCCGAGGTCGTCGTCACCCGTAACTCGACGCACCGCGCGATGGACGTGGACGAATTGGCGGCGCTGGCCGTCGAGGTGTTCGGGGACGACCGGGTGCAGGTCGAGCCGAGGCTGGACGACGCGCTGGAGGCGGCGATCACGCTCGCCGAGGACGAGGGCGAGTTCTCCGGGGCCGGAGTGCTGGTCACCGGTTCCGTCATCACCGTCGGAGAGGCCCGGCTGCTGCTGGGCCGCAAGTGAAGGGGGCGGGACGATGCGGACGCTGTGCGCGAGCACGCTGATCGGCGAGTTCTTCGTCATCGGCTTCGCCGGTCTGGTCGCGATGAAGCATCCCGACCTGTCGATGGGCACCGTCTGGACGGTGTGCGGGATCGCCATGGCGCTGTGCGTGCTGCTGTGCGGGATGCTCACCCGGCCGGGCGCGCTGACCGTCGGCTGGGTGCTCCAGGCCGCGCTGGTGGTCAGCGGGTACTGGGTCGGCACGATGTTCTTCCTCGGCGTGATCTTCGCCGGTCTGTGGTGGGCGGCGATCCACTACGGGCGCAAGGTGGACGTCCTGAAGGCCCGGCACGCGGCGCAGGCCGAGGCGCAGGCACAAGACCGTGCGCGGGCCCAGGAAGCGTGACCCCAGCGGCACCGTCCGTCCCGTCCGTCCCGGCCCGGTGTCCGCCGGGCACCGCCCGCCCTTGTAGGCTCGTCGTACTTCGCACCCCGCCGGCCGGAGCCCATACGGCCGCGCCCCCCGCGGCCGCACCCCGCCGGCCGCACACCGCACCCGTACAGAGAACCCGTACACCGAACCCGTAGACCGCACACAGCAGGAGCCGTCCCGTGTCGCAGCGCACCCTTGTCCTTCTCAAGCCGGACACCGTCCGCCGCGGCCTGATCGGCGAGGTCGTCGGCCGCATCGAACGCAAGGCGGGCTGGACCGTCGCCGCGCTCGAACTGCGCACCCTGGACCGCGGCACGCTGGAGCAGCACTACGCCGAGCACGTCGGCCGCCCGTTCTACGAGCCGCTGATGGACTTCATGGCGTCGGGCCCCGCGGTCGCGATGGTCGTCGAGGGCGAGCGGGTCATCGAGGGCGTCCGCGCGCTGGCCGGTCCGACCGACCCGATCGCCGCCGCGCCGGGCTCCATTCGGGGGGACTTCGGGACGATTGTCCGGGAGAATCTGATCCACGCCTCGGACTCCGAGGAGTCCGCCGAGCGCGAGATCAAGATCTTCTTCCCCGGTCTGGCCTAATCCCGGGACCTGGCTGTTCGGGTACGGAGTACCGTTGCTGACGCCCCGTCGGACCAGGCGCCCGGGGGAATCCCGCCGCCCCGGGCATATGCCGTCGGCGATCGGGAACCAAACACCCCGACACGGCGTCACCATTACAGAGGTCCGCTGTGTGTTCTGATGACAATGACGTCGGAACCCCGACCCCGTGCCCCGCCGGGCGCGACTACGATGGAATCTCCGCTCAAGCTCGGGAAGGCCAGACGTATCCACATGGCGAACAACATGTCGTTCATCGGCCGTGACATGGCAGTCGACCTCGGGACGGCCAACACGCTGGTGTACGTCAGGGGCCGCGGGATCGTCCTGAACGAGCCGTCGGTCGTGGCCGTCAACACCAACACCGGCGGCATCCTCGCGGTCGGTTCCGAGGCCAAGAAGATGATCGGCCGCACCCCCGGCAACATCGTCGCGGTGCGCCCCCTGAAGGACGGCGTCATCGCCGACTTCGAGATCACCGAGCGCATGCTGCGCTACTTCATCCTCAAGATCCACAAGCGGCGGTACCTGGCCCGCCCGCGGGTGGTCGTCTGCGTGCCCTCCGGCATCACCGGAGTCGAGCGACGCGCCGTCATCGAGGCGACCACGCAGGCCGGCGCCCGTACCGTGCACATCATCGAGGAGCCGATGGCGGCGGCGATCGGCGCCGGGCTCCCGGTGCACGAGGCCACCGGCAACATGGTGGTGGACATCGGCGGCGGCACCACCGAGGTCGCGGTGATCAGCCTCGGCGGCATCGTCACCGCCCAGTCCATCCGCGTCGCGGGTGACGAGCTGGACAACGCGATCATCCAGCACATCAAGAAGGAGTACAGCCTCCTGCTCGGTGAGCGGACCGCGGAGCAGATCAAGCTCACCATCGGCTCCGCCTTCGCCTCCAAGGACGACGACGAGCACACCGAGATCCGCGGCCGTGACCTGGTCAGCGGCCTGCCCAAGACCGTGGTGATCTCCGCGGCCGAGGTGCGCAAGGCCATCGAGGAGCCGGTCAACGCGATCGTCGACGCGGTGAAGACCACCCTGGACAAGTGCCCGCCCGAGCTGTCCGGCGACATCATGGACCGCGGGATCGTGCTGGCCGGCGGCGGCGCGCTGCTGCGCGGCCTGGACGAGCGGCTGCGGCACGAGACGGGAATGCCCATTCACATCGCCGAGTCGCCGCTGGACTGCGTGGCGCTGGGCGCGGGCAAGTGCGTCGAGGAATTCGAGGCACTCCAGCAGGTGCTCGACTCCTCGCCACGCAGATGAGGCACGGGCAGCACACGGGCTCACCGGTCGCCCGCAGCGACGGCGGGAACCCGCCCCACAAGCTCTGACCGGCCGCGGTGCACAGCGGCGGCAGGTCCGATGAGGAAGGCACGGACTGGCGCCCGTGAGGGACACACGAGAGAGCCGGCTTCTGCTGGTGCTGCTGGTGGTGATCGCGTTCGCGCTGATCACCGTGGACATCAGGGGCGGTGAGGACTCACCGCTCGACCGGCCACGGCAGGCGGCGCAGTCCGTCTTCGGCCCCGTCGAGAACTCCGTGTCAGGCGTTGTCGACCCGGTGGGCAACGCCATAGACGCGGTCCGCGACTCCGGCGGACGCAACAGCACCATCAGCCGCCTGCAACGCGAGAACGAGGCGCTCAAGCAGCAGCTCGGCAGCAAGGACGTCACCCGTAACCGGGCGGCGGAGCTGGACAAGCTGCTGAAGACCGCGGGCGCCGGGCAGTACGCCATCAAGGGCGCGCAGGTCATCGCGATAGGAGCCGCGCAGGGATTCTCCTGGACGGTCACCATCGACGCGGGCAGCAAGGACGGCGTCACCCGCGACATGACGGTCATCGACGGTGACGGCCTGGTCGGCCGGGTCACCACCGTCGGCCCCTCCACCTCCACGGTGCTGCTCGCCAACGACCCGGACTTCACCGTGGGCACCCGCATGGAGGGCTCCATGGAGCTGGGCTTCGCCACCGGCCAGGGCAACCAGCCGATGCGCGTGCAGCTCCTCAACGGCAAGGCCACGGTGCACAACGGCGACCGGCTGGTCACCTTCGGCTCCGAGGCGGGCAAGCCGTTCGTGCCGGGCGTGCCGGTCGGCAAGGTCGTCGGCGTCGACCCCTCGGGCGGCAACCTCACCAAGACCGTCCAGGTGCAGCCGTTCGTCGGCTTCACCCGGCTGGACATCGTCGGTGTCGTCGTCCAGGGCCCGCGTGCCGACCCGCGCGACAGCGTGCTGCCGCCGAAGCCGACCCCGTCGCCCAAGCCGAAGCCCACATCCACGCCCAAGCCCGGCTCGACCCCGACCGGCGGCGCCACCCCCGGCACCACGGCCGGCACCACGGAAAATACGACAAGCAACGGCAAGAGGGGCTGAGACACCGTGCGCCTCAACCGGATCGTGCTCTCCACCGTCCTCGTGGTGATCGCCATGGTCGCCCAGGTCAGCGTGCTGGCCCGGCTGCACCTGCCCGGCGCGGTCCCCGACCTGCTGCTGCTGACCGTGCTCGGCCTGGCCATCGCCTACGGCCACGTCGGCGGCTGCCTGGTCGGCTTCGGCGCGGGACTGCTCGCCGACCTCGCGCCACCGGCCGACCACGCGGTCGGCCGCTACGCGCTCGTGCTGTGCGTCATCGGCTACCTGGCGGGACTCGCCAAGCCCGAGAGCGGCCAACTGCGCACGGCCGCCGGACCCATGCTCGTCGTGATCGGCGCGGCCGTCGGCACCACACTGCTGTACGCGGGCGTCGGCAGCCTCGTCGGCGACACCGCGGGCGCCCATGTGGGCCTGCCCAAGCTGGTGTTCACCGCGACCGTCTACGACCTGCTGCTCGCGCCCTTCGTGGTGCCGCTCGTGATGGCCCTGGCCAGACGCTTCGACCACGATCCGCTCACCGAGGACCCGACCGGCGGCTTCGGCGGCAGCGCGCTGCGCACCCGGCCCACCCGTACCAGGACCGGTTCCGGGATCAGCCCGCAGCGCGGCCTGTTCGGCCGGGCCAAGACGATGGCCTCGATGCCCAGGGGGGCCAGAAGGTGAGCAACATCCCGGAGACCGGGCGCACCTCCCGGGTCACGATCCGCCTGGTGATCCTCCAGATCCTCGTGGTGTCCCTGCTGCTCACCCTCGGCGGACGCCTGTGGTACCTCCAGATCCGCAACGGCCAGGAGTACGACCAGAAGGCCGCGAACAACCACATCCAGCAGGTCGTCACCCCGGCCGTCCGCGGCTCGATCCTCGACGACCGCGGTGTGCCGCTCGCCGACAACCAGACGCGCCTGGTGGTCTCCGCCTCCCGTACCGACCTGCTCAAGCAGCGCGACGACGGCCTGGCCGTACTGACCCGGCTCGCCGGTGTCCTCGGGCTGACCCCCAAGGAAGTCACCGACAAGGTGCGGCTGTGCGACGCGAAGACGCCCAAGCCGTGCTGGAACGGGTCGCCGTACCAGCCGATCCCGATCACCGACGAGGCCACCACCCAGCAGGCGCTCCAGATCATGGAGCGGCGCGAGGACTTCCCCGGCGTCACCGCCGAGCCCACCGCCGTACGCCGCTACCCCAGTCCTTCCAAGGCGAACACCGCGCAGGTCCTCGGCTATCTGTCGCCGGTCACCGACGCGGAGCTGACCGCCTCGGAGAAGACCGAGGCGCCGCTCCAGCGCTCCGACCAGATCGGCCGCTCCGGCCTGGAGAGCGTCTACGACGCGCAGTTGCGCGGCAAGGCGGGCGTGACCCGCTACGAGGTCGACAACCTCGGCCGGGTGATCGGCAAGGCGGGCGACACCCCGGCGCAGCCCGGCGCGAACCTGGTGACCAGCATCGACTCCAAGGTCCAGGCGCTCACCGAGAAGGAACTCGCGCAGGCCATGGCCGACGCGCGCAAGACGTACGACAGCATCACCCACCAGAACTACAAGGCCGACTCCGGCGCGGCCGTCGTCCTGGACAACAACACCGGCCAGGTCATCGCCATGGCCAGCGCCCCCACCTACGACCCCAACGAGTGGGTCGGCGGGATCTCCGCCAAGGACTACAAGGCGCTCAACGAGACCGAGTCCAACTACCCGCTGCTCAACCGCGCCACGCAGGGCCAGTCGGCGCCCGGCTCCACCTTCAAGGTGGTGTCCACCTCGGCGGCCGTCAACGCCGGTTACGACATCAACGGCGGCTACCCCTGCACCTCGTCGATGACCATCGGCAACCAGGTCTTCAAGAACTTCGAGAACGAGAGCTTCGGCGACATCTCGCTCGGCCGCGCCCTGGAGGTCTCCTGCGACACCGTGTTCTACGGCATCGCGTACGACCAGTGGCAGAAGGACGGCGGCACCGACCCCAAGCACCCCAAGGACTGGTTCTACAAGACCGCCCACCAGTTCGGCCTCGGCACCAAGACCGGCATCGACCTGCCGGGCGAGGTCACCGGCCGCGTCCCCGACCGTCAGTGGAAGCAGAGCTACTACGACGCGATGAAGGACTACTGGTGCAAGCTCAAGAAGACCAGTAAGAAGAACGACCTGGCCACCGCCATCGCGCGGGAGAACTGCACCGACGGTTACGTGCTGCGCGCCGGTGACTCCGTCAACTACGCGATCGGCCAGGGCGACACGCTCGTCACGCCGATCCAGATGGCCCGGATCTACGCGGCGCTCGCCAACGGCGGCACGCTGTACCAGCCGACCATAGGGAAGGCCGTGGTCAGCGCGGACGGCAAGACCGTCACGCCGATCAAGCCGAAGGTGGCGGGCAAGCTGCCCGACTCCAAGTCGACGCTGAAGTACATCAACAAGGCCACCGCGGGCGTCGTCACGGACGGTACGGCCAACTGGAAGTTCGCCGGCTGGCCGCAGGACAAGATCACGCTGCACGCCAAGACCGGTACCGCCGAGGTCTCCGGCAAGCAGACGACCTCGTGGCTGACCACGTACACCAAGGACTACACGATCGTGATGACGATCTCGCAGGCCGGTACCGGCTCCGGCGCCTCGGGCACCGCGGTCCGCCGGATCTACGAGGCGATGTACGGCATCGAGAAGGACGGCCCGAAGATCGACGCGAGCAAGGGCATCATGCCCAAGCCGGTCGCCGCGCTGCCGAAGATCTCCGGTGACGGCGTCGTCGTGCCCGCCTCCGACACCACCTTGACGCCGTCGCAGCACGGCACGCCGGGCGACCCGGGCCCGGTGCTCGCGGCCCTCACCCCGACCCGCACCGAGAAGCTGCTGCAGGGCAGGAAATCCTGGTCATGAGTGCCACCAACAGCTACTCGATCCGCCGCTTCACCCCCGAGCGGTCCACGCTGGGCAAGCTCTTCGCCCGCGACTCGATAGCGCGCCGGATGGACTGGGTGCTGCTCTTCGCGTCCCTCGCGCTGACCGCCATCGGCACGATGCTGGTGTACTCCGCGACCCGCAACCGCACCAATCTCACCCATGGCGACCAGTACTACTTCCTGATGCGGCACCTGATGAACGCCGGGATCGGCGCGGGTCTCGCGATCGGTGTCGTCGTCATAGGGCACCGCAGGATGCGCGGCATCGTGCCGTTCTACTACGTGCTGGCGATCCTCGGCATCCTCGCGGTGCTCAGCCCTCTCGGCTCGACCGTCAACGGCGCGCACTCGTGGATCGTGATCGGCGGCGGCTTCTCGCTCCAGCCGTCGGAATTCGTGAAGGTCGCGATCATCCTCGGCATGGCGATGGTGCTGTCGGCGCGGGTGGACGCGGGCGACCGCGAGCATCCGGACCACCGGACCGTGCTCCAGTCGCTGGGCCTGGCCGCGCTGCCGATCCTGATCATCATGATGATGCCGGACCTCGGCTCGGTGATGGTGATGGCGGCGATCGTGCTCGGGGTGCTGCTCTCCTCCGGCGCGTCCAACCGCTGGGTGTTCGGCCTGATCGCCGCCGGGATCGGCGGCGCCCTCGCCGTCTGGCAGCTCGGCATCCTGGACAAGTACCAGATCGACCGCTTCGCGGCCTTCGCCAACCCCGCCCTGGACCCGGCGGGCGTCGGCTACAACACCAGCCAGGCGCGGATCGCCATCGGCTCCGGCGGCCTGCTCGGCAAGGGCCTGTTCCACGGCAGCCAGACCACCGGGCAGTTCGTGCCCGAGCAGCAGACGGACTTCGTCTTCTCGGTCGCGGGCGAGGAACTGGGCTTCCTCGGCGCCGCCCTGATCATCGCGCTGATCGGCCTCATCCTGTGGCGGGCCTGCGCCATCGCCCGCAATGCCACCGACCTGTACGGCACGATCGTCGCCGCCGGAATCGTCGCCTGGTTCGCCTTCCAGTCCTTCGAGAACATCGGCATGACGCTGGGCATCATGCCGGTCGCGGGTATCCCCTTGCCCTTTGTGTCGTACGGCGGATCATCGATGTTCGCCAACTGTGTGGCCATAGGTCTGTTGCAGTCCGTACGGATGCAACGGCCGATGTCGGCGTGACGCGCGGGCCCGGCCGGTCGGAAGGGGTCCGCGGATCCCGTCCCGGCCGGCCGCGCCATTGCTCGCGGGCGGGGTGCCCGGTTACCGTCGAGCATGGGTCAGCGAGTGCGCGAGACCGAACGCAAGTACGAGGCCGGTGACGGCCCCGGCCGCCCCCTGACGCCTCCCGACCTCGAAGGACTGCCGTCCGTCGCCGGAATCCGGCGCCTGGACCCCGTCCTCCTCGACGCCGTCTACTACGACACCGCCGGCCTCGCGCTGGCCGCCCACCGCACCACGCTCCGCCGCCGTACCGGGGGCGAGGACGCGGGCTGGCACCTGAAACTGCCCACCGGCGAGCCCGACACCCGCACCGAGGTCCGTGTCCCGCTGGGCGCCGCCGACGACGCCCCGCCCGAGGAGCTGCGCACCGAGGTCGCCGCGCTGCTCAGGGGCCGCCCGCTGAACCCGGTGGTCCGGCTGCGCACCACCCGGCACCGGACCCTGCTGCTGGACGCGGAGGGCGGCGCGCTCGCCGAGATCGCCCACGACGAGGTCGCGGCGTACGTGTACGCGGCGGGCGCGTACGAGACCGGTGCGTACGAGGCGGGTGCCGACGAGACCGGTGCGTACGAGACCGGTGCTTACGAGACCGGCGCCGACGCGGGGGCGGACGGCCCGAGCTGGACCGAGACCGAGGTCGAGCTGATGCGCGGCCCGCCCGCCCTGCTGGACGCCGTCGAGGAACGGCTGACGGCGGCGGGACAGCGCCGCTCGGGCTCCCGCTCCAAACTGGCCCGCGCGCTCGGCGACCGGCTCGCCGAACCGCCCGCGCCGCCCGGCACCCCCGCCACCGCGGGCGAGGTCGCCACCGGGTACCTGCGCGAACAGCTCACCGCGATCCTCGCGCTCGACCCGCTGGTGCGGCGCGACCAGGAGGACGCCGTGCACCGGATGCGGGTCGCCACCCGCAGGGCCCGCAGCGCCCTCAAGAGCTTCCGCAGGGAGCTGGACCGCGGTGCCACCGACCCGCTCGGCGCGGAGCTGAAGTGGCTGGCCGCCGTCCTCGGCACCGAACGCGACCGCGAGGTCCTCGCGGACCGCGTGGACGGGCTGCTCGCCGAGACCGACCCCGCGCTGGTCACCGCGGCCGTACGCGACCGGCTGCGGGGCCTGGCCGCCGACAGCCACGCGCGCTCCCACGCGGCCCTGGTCCGGGTGCTGAACGGGATCCGCTACTTCGCGCTGCTCGACCGCCTGGAGGCGCTGCTCGTGCTGCCGCCGTTCCTGGTGTCGGCCGCCGCGCCCGCCCACGAGGCCGCCACCGCGGCCGTGGGCCGCGACCACCTGCGGCTGCGGCGGCAGATCCAGGCCGCGCTGGCGCTGCCGCCAGGCGACGACCGCGACATCGCGCTGCACGAGGCCCGCAAATCCGCCAAGCGCGCCCGCTACTGCGGCGAGGCCGCGCAGCCGGTGCTCGGCAAGCGGGCCGCCGCCCACACCGGCCGGATGAAGTCCGTCCAGCAGCTCCTCGGCGAGCACCAGGACAGCGTGATGTGCCGGGCGGCGCTCGGCCGTACCGCGCGGGAGGCACGGGAGGCGGGGGAGCCCACCGAGGCGTACACGGCGCTGATCGCGGCCGAGCGGGCCAGAGCGGCGGCCGTGGAGGCGGAACTGCCGGATGTCTGGCGGTCGGCGGACCGCGACATCTGAGCCGGGGCCCGGGCGCGGCGGGACCGTGACGGATGAGCGGGACCGGGCCGCCGCGAGACACGGGTACCCTTGAGGGTCACCCAGCCCCCACGCCGCCGGCCGGGGGAGTCCCAGCCGTCTGATGAGAGTCGCCGAGATGCCTGTCGAGTCGGTCTTCCCGCGCTTGGAAGCACTTCTCCCGCACGTCCAGAAGCCGATCCAGTACGTCGGCGGCGAGCTGAACTCCACCGTCAAGGAGTGGGACAGCACCGACGTCCGCTGGGTGTTGATGTACCCGGACGCGTACGAGGTGGGCCTGCCCAACCAGGGTGTCATGATCCTCTACGAGGTGCTCAACGAGCGCGAGGGCGTCCTGGCCGAGCGCACGTACAGCGTGTGGCCCGACCTCGAAGCGCTGATGCGCGAGCACGATGTGCCGCAGTTCACGGTCGACGCGCACCGCCCGGTCCGCGCCTTCGACGTGTTCGGCCTCAGCTTCTCCACGGAGCTGGGCTACACCAACATGCTCACCGCGCTCGACCTGTCGGGCATCCCGCTGCTCGCGGCCGACCGCACGCTGGACGACCCGATCGTGCTGGCGGGCGGCCACGCCGCGTTCAACCCCGAGCCGATCGCCGACTTCATCGACGCGGCCGTCATCGGCGACGGCGAGCAGGCCGTCCTGGAGATGACCGAGGTCATCCGCGCGTGGAAGGCCGAGGGCCGCCCCGGCGGCCGGGACGAGGTGCTGCTGCGGCTGGCGAGGACCGGCGGGGTGTACGTGCCGCGCTTCTACGACGTGGAGTATCTGGCCGACGGCCGGATCTCCCGCGTCGTGCCCAACCGCAGCGGCGTGCCGTGGCGGGTGTCCAAGCACACCGTGATGGACCTCGACGAGTGGCCGTACCCCAAGCAGCCGCTGGTGCCGCTGGCCGAGACCGTGCACGAGCGGATGTCGGTGGAGATCTTCCGCGGCTGCACCCGCGGCTGCCGCTTCTGCCAGGCGGGCATGATCACCCGCCCGGTGCGCGAGCGGTCCATCACCGGGATCGGCGAGATGGTCGAGAAGGGCCTGAAGGCCACCGGCTTCGAGGAGGTCGGCCTGCTCTCGCTGTCCTCCGCCGACCACACCGAGATCGCCGAGGTCGCCAAGGGCCTCGCCGACCGGTACGAGGACGACAAGATCGGCCTGTCCCTGCCGTCCACCCGCGTCGACGCCTTCAACATCGACCTGGCCAACGAGCTGACCCGCAACGGCCGCCGCTCCGGTCTGACCTTCGCCCCCGAGGGCGGCTCCGAGCGGATCCGCAAGGTCATCAACAAGATGGTCTCGGAAGAGGACCTGATCCGTACCGTGGCCACCGCGTACGGCAACGGCTGGCGGCAGGTGAAGCTCTACTTCATGTGCGGGCTGCCCACCGAGACCGACGAGGACGTCCTCCAGATCGCCGACATGGCGAAGAAGGTCATCGCCAAGGGCCGCGAGGTCACCGGGCAGAACGACATCCGCTGCACGGTCTCCATCGGCGGGTTCGTGCCCAAGCCGCACACCCCCTTCCAGTGGGCCCCGCAGCTCGGCGTGGAGGAGACCGACGCCCGGCTGGAGAAGCTGCGCGACGCGATCCGCGGCGACAAGAAGTACGGCCGCAACATCGGCTTCCGCTACCACGACGGCAAGCCCGGCATCATCGAGGGCCTGCTCTCCCGCGGCGACCGCCGGGTGTCGGCCGTCATCCGGGCCGTCTACGAGGACGGCGGCCGGTTCGACGGCTGGCGCGAGCACTTCAGCTACGACCGCTGGCTGCGCGCCGCCGAGGCCGAGCTGCCCGCCTTCGGCGTCGACCTGTCCTGGTACACCACCCGCGAGCGCACCGCCGAGGAGGTCCTGCCCTGGGACCACCTGGACTCCGGTCTCGACAAGGACTGGCTGTGGGAGGACTGGCAGGACGCCCTGGACGAGACCGAGGTCGACGACTGCCGCTGGACGCCGTGCTTCGACTGCGGTGTCTGCCCGCAGATGGATACATGGGTACAAGTAGGCCCGACCGGCCAGAAGCTGCTGCCCCTGGCGGTCAAGAACGCAGGTCCGGCGCCTGCGGAGCACGGTCATACGCACTGAGATGAGTGACGCCCCGAGTAAGATCGCCGACTTACTCGGCGACATGACGGACGCCGAGGCGACCGAGGTTTGGTCTTGCTTCGGCGTCTCGACCTCAGTGAAGGCAGAACCGCGGTCTACGCTCACGACACCTCTGCCTGGTCCGGGCCCGGAGGGCAAGGCCGGTCGAGTCAAGAGCAGTATCGAGTGGGTGTGACTCCAGCAGTCACGCGCTTCCGGAGAGGGCGATCGACGCGGTCTCTGTGCGCCGTCTTCGCCGTCAGGGAGTGGCCGGAAGCGTGTTTCAACGGGCTGGCGTGGTGACGACGAAGCCGAGGGACTTCAGACCTTCGGCTTGGCAGAGAGTGTCTGACACGCCGCCGACTTCGGTTTGAAGCAGCTGGTACTCGGCTCCGTTCTCTTGACCCCACCGCATGGCGGCGCGCCAGAGTGCGCGCCCGAACCCGTACCCCCGGTGCTCGGAGCGGACTCCGAAGTACTGGGGCATGAGCTGGGGCTGGCCGATCGCGTCGGGCCTGATCTCCATGGGGCCGATGGCTCCTGCGACCCGGCCGCCCGTCACGGCCACGAGTACGGGCCCTACCGCGCCTGCTTGCATCCTTGAGTGGAGGAAAGCGAATCCGTCGTTCGCCATCTCCTCTGCGAAGCCGGTGAAGTCCTGGCGCAGTTCGGCGGGCAGGTCGGTGAAGGTGGTGAGGGGGTGTCCAGGGGGCGGGCAGGCTCCGGTGGAGAAGTCCTTGAGCTGAATCCTGACGCCTTGGGCGAAGCGGGTGCCGTATTCGGGGCCGAGGAAGTGCACGACTCGTGCCTTGCTCGCTCCGTGGTCCGCGGCGAGTTTCTGGGCCAGTTCGGCGGCGGCGATGCGGCTACCGGGGCCGACTCCGTACGCGTAGACCTTGATCGTTCCTGTGCCTCGGGCCAAGTGCGTGGGGATGAGCGTCTCCCCGGGGCGGTGTACGACGGCGTCGGTCAGTACGCTCTCGTCCTTGGTGTCTGACCACCGGAGGTCCTTGTCGTACGGAAGGAAGCGCCTGCTTCCTGCGGCCCTGAGCGTGTCGGCGAAGAGGTCGTCGGTGAGGACGGACGGGTGCACTGGGCCGATGGTGGGGACGTAGGGGGCCGTTACCACTGGGCGGAGCCAGTCCCAACGGAAGCGCATGGGTCGCACCTTACTTGCGGCGAGGGATGTACGGCTCAGGCCCCGGCATGATCTGCCGGGGCCTGGCGGTGATCTGTGGGTGATCAGTGGGGGTTGTCGTCGCCCGCGTTGCAGGAGCACTTCACGGAGTCCATCACGTCGTCCATGTCGGCGACGGTGATCACCACGGGTGTTGCGACCGTGGCGGTGGACTCCTCGGGGCGGATCACGGGCGGCCTGGGCCGGATCTCTACGGCGACTGCGGTCATGCGTGCACCATCTCCTTGGGCATTCCGTGCTGGCAGTAGTTGATCAGTGGAGCCTTCGCCTCCTGGAACTGCTTGGCCAGCGGCCGGCACACCTTGCATGTGCCGGAGAGCTGGCAGCCCTCGCAGCCCCCGGTGCGAAGCATCAGGGCGTCGGAGATCGCGGGCAGCCGACGCAAGCCCTCAAGGCCCTCGGCCATGAGGTCGATCTGGTCGTCCCGGCCCACCTTGCAGATGCTCACCTTGGCGTGCGGGTCGGCGTGGAAGAACGTCACTCCGGCGTTGCATCCGGTGAAGGCGCTGCGTTCGCGCAGGTGGCTGCTGGACTGGGCGAGCAGGCTTTCCGGACCGCCGTAGATGGTGGGCGTCATGTTGCTGAAGACGTGGTGCTTCAGGCCCCATTCCTCTGCGAGGGCCACCATGGCGTCCGTCTCGTGGGCGTTGTCGTTGGTGACGATGATGTTGAGCCGCACCGGCAGGTGAGCCTCACGTGCGGCGTCCATTCCGCGTTTGAACGCCTTCCACGCGCCGCGCCGTTGTGTGAGCCGGTCGAAGCTCTTCTCGGTCGCCCCGTACACGCTGACAACAAGGCGGTAGGCGGGGCACTCCTCGAACATCGCCAGCAGCGATTTCTCCCACAACCGGGACGCGTTGGTGGAGACGGTGAGCATCATGCCCAGTGAGTAGGCGTAGCGGTAGGCGTCCTGGAAGTGCTTGTCGATGGTGGGTTCGCCGCCGGTGATCTGGAGCCAGACCACGCCCGCGTCCCGCATGATGTCCAGGAGCGTGACCTTCTGGTCCCACGTGAGGCCGGCGAATTCCTTCAGGCCCAAGTAGCAGTGCGTGCAGGCGAAGTTGCAGCCGAGGTTGATCTCCCAGCTCGCCTTGGAGAAGCCATAGGACGAGCGCTCGCGGACCAGCACCGCCTTCGATACAGGCTTGCCGACCAAGTCCAGACCCCACACCTGCGCGACCGTCTCGGCAAACCACGATGGGACCGGGGAGTCGTTGCGGACGAGGGCGCGTAGTTCCTCGTAGCCGGCTTCGGGCAGACGTGCCCCTGCCGCGCTGCCAGGCCGTAAGGCCAGATAGCCGTCAAGGAACGGGCTCACGATCAGGTCATGAAGCATCGTTCATTCCTCCGGTCAGCCGGTGAGGGGGGTTCCAGGGATCGTCGAGTTGCCATGTGTGGCCGTCAGGGTGGCCCTCGTATTCGCTACAGCCGCCATGCTTGGGATGGGTGGCCGGGCAGTCCGGGAGGATCAGCAGAATGGCCGGGGTGCTGTTCGGAGGCCACCGGCTCCAGACGGCGGTGTTGTCGGCGATGTCGAGGACCATCGCGTAGTGGTCGCCGCTGGTGTGACGTTCGAGAGTGCAGCGCAGGTCCCGGATGTCAGCGGTCATGTCGTGGCGGTATCCGGACCATGCCAGGGCTGTGTGGGCGAGTGGATCGGGCAGGACGGTCAGGGCCGAACAGATGGACCGGTGCCTGGGCGGAGCGATGGAGCTGATGCTGGGGGTGGAAATGGTCACGGCACGTTCCTCTGAAGTGGATGGGCCCGGTTCGGGACACGGCCTGAGCGGGTCCAGGTCAGGCGTCATGCGTGAACGCCCGTATGCCCGGCTGTTACGCAAAGCGAGGCAGGTAGCGTCTCCCGCCGGGGCGTCTTGGACTGTTGTTTGTCCGCTCGCAACGAGGCGGCAAGTCGCAGACTTGCCCAGACGGTCTTGCCAACGGGCGCAGCCCTCTCGAATCCCCACGCGCCTTCGGTGAGGCCGGCGACGATCTGAAGTCCGCGTCCGCTCTCGGCGTCCAGGGAGGTGGGCCGCAGTTCGGGTGGTTCGTCGCTCTGGTCCTGGACCGCGACGTACAGGCGGCCTGTGCTGATCCACAAGGTCAGGGGACACGTGCGGACCACGGATCGAGGGTGCCCTGCGGACTTCGGCTCGGTCGGCTCGCCCGCATGGCGAACCGCGTTGGCCGTAAATTCCGAGACGACGGTGAGGGCGTCCTGTACGACCTCGTCGGGGAGGCCCCAGCTTTCAAGGACCTCTTGTGCGTGACGCCTGGCGAGACCGGGGGCGGATGGCTCGCAGGCCAGGTCCAACCTGGTCCGGTTGGCGTAGTCGCTTGCCCTCACTGTCCTCCGTGCGCTCTCCCGTGCCGCGAGTCGAACTGCCGCTCGCGCCCTGACTGGTTGCACGCACTACGCAACCGTCTGCGTACGGAGAGCGGTACCGTTGGGGCGGCGTGCGAAGTGGAAAGCGTGGAAAGTTCGTCCACCCGCGGAGAGTGGCAGCATGGCTGAGCACGAGCCGAACCAAGGTCTCAAAGCCCTTCTGAGCGAGGCCCGGTGGTCCCAGGTCGAGCTGGCCGCCGCAGTGAATCGGGCTGCCTCCGAAGCGGGCGTTCCGGTGAGCTGTGACAAGAGCAATGTCAACAAGTGGCTCTCAGGTACGCGCCCACAGGCGAAATGGCGCCCGTTGATCTTGGAGGCGTTCTCCCGTCGGTTGGGCCGGCCAGTCACCCATGCCGAAGCTGGCTTACCGCCTTCGGTGGCCGAAACAGCGACTCTCGCGGCGCTGACCATGCCCGGGGACACTGTGGAGGGACTGGTCACTATCGGGAGAGAAGACATGGACCCCTCTCGGCGGAAGTTCTTCACGACGACGCTCTATGCAGCCGCGCTGCCGATCCCGGCCTACATCGACCTGGCGGGCCGTTCCGAGGCTCACGCGACTGGCCGTGCAACGCGGATCGGGGCGGGCGAGGTTGCCACGGTCCGGACGATGACCGACCGCATCGCGGACATTCTTGATGAGCTGGGCGGGGGACACGCCCGCCCGATGGCGGCGGCGTTCCTCGTGAACACGGTCGCGCCGTATCTGCGGGCCGATGCCTCCGAGACCGTCCGCAAGGACATGCTCGCCGCCGCGTCCGACCTCGTGTACCTCACGGGCTGGATGGCCATGTACGAGAAGGCGCACGGACTCGGCCAGCGCTACTACGTACAAGCCCTCCACTTGGCCGCCGACGCCGAGGACCACGTCACCTACTGCCGCACCCTTCGCGGCATGGCCCTTCAGGCTGCCAACCTCAAGCACGGGAAGCGGTCGCTGGAACTCGCAGACTCCGCGGCGGAGGCGGCGCCGAAAGCAGGACCGCGTCTGCAAGCGTTCCTGTCCGGACAGCAGGCGCAAGGTGCGGCCCTCGTCAAAGACAAACGCCTCGCCTTCTCCCGCCTCGCGGAGACTCAGTCAGCACTTTCGAAAGCCGACAACCGGCGGGATGCGATCGGCGGTTACGACCAGGCCGCCTACTTCTTCCACGTGTCCAGCGTGCTCTACGCCCTCGGCGATGTGCCCGGCTCCATCGCGGCCATGCAAGATTCCAACCGCGTCCGTCCTCCTATTGAGAAGCAGGGGCGGGCGCACGCCAACGGCTTGCTCGCACAGCGTCAGCTCGAAGTCGGCCACCTGGAGGCTTCCTGCGCCACCTGGTCCAAATTCCTCGACGATTACGAGCGCCTTTCATCCTCACGCGCTGATGAGCATTTCGGCGCTCTCCGTCGTCGTCTCCGTCCTCACCTGAAGAACCAGCACGCACGCGGGGTCTACGAGCGGGCACAGGAACTTGCCCGGCAGAAGGCCGCATAGCCGCGCCTGTCGCTATCCGGGCATGAAGCTCTGCTCAACTGCCGCGTGAACCTAAAACAGGCGGTCGGTGAGTGTTGGGCCAGCCGCCGGGGGTCCGCGTAGCGGGCCGCCTTGTCAGTCCGAGCGCCGTTCAGAACTTTGCGGCGAAGTCGTCTTCCTTGCGGACGAGACGGGCACGTACGTCCTTGGGGATGAGGAGGCGGAGGTGGACCTCGGGGGCGCGGACGTGGGGGATCTTGGTGCGGGTGACCTCGCACTTGATGCCCACGCGGAGGAGGTCCTCGGCCATGGCTTCCATGCCGCCGCTCTCCCACTGCTCGCGGTAGGTCTTGCCGTTGTGGACGGTGACCCAGCGGTCCTTGGTGGTCTCGGGGTCGATCGCTTCCAGATCGGAGATCAGCTTGTCGAGAGTCGCTTCCGCCTGCTCCCTGGTGAAGCGTGTCTTCATGAAACGGCCGCCAGGCTCAAGCTCGCGCATGTAGTAGGCCACGGACTCTTCGAGTCGCTTGACCTCCTTCCGCGCTTCCTCGCCCTGGGCGTACTCGCGCGTCTCGACGGGGTAGTCGCCGATCACGGACAGCACGTCATGGGCCAATTGGGCGTAGACCTCTTCGGGGTTCGGCGCGCCGAGGCCGCCACTCTTGCAGCCACCGCAGCGCAGGTAGCTGTAGGAGCCGTAGGAGTTGGTCGTCTTCTGGACGGTGATGTTGGTCTCGCAGTCGGGGCAGATCAGGACTCCGAGGAACTTGGTGGCTCCGCCCGGACGGCGAGCAGGCTGGTCTTTCGAGTACTTGTCGAGGGCGCTCTGCAAGGAGGCGAACTCGTCCTCGGTGAAAATGCCCTCCGCGACCCGGATCGGCTTGCCGTCCCTACCGAGAACGGCCTTCGAACGTCGCTTGCCACCGGTCTTGTCCTCCTCGACCCGATAGCCCATGAGCGCGGGATTCCTCAGCCTGCGGAGCAGTGTTGACGGCGTGAGGCCGGCCCCGCACAAGCCTGCCCTCACCAGCACTGCGACCATGCGCCGGGCTGAGGCGGCGTTCGTCCTCATGGCGGCCCGCCGACACCAGTGCAACGCGCGGTGCGCGTCTTCATCGATCCGGAGGACGGCTTTCCCGTTCTCGTCCCGTGCGGTGACGTATCCGTACGCGGGCTTCCCTACCAACCATTCACTCTGGGACTTGGCGTAGTCCCAGAGGCTCGTGACACGCGTGCTGGTGTTGGTGGCCTCGATCTCAGCGATGCCGCCAATGATCGTCACCATGATCTTCCCGGCCGTGGTTGTCAGGTCGATGCTGTCGTTCTTGGAGACGAGATTCTTCCCGTACTTCAGGCACCAGTCGATCATGGCCGCCAGGTCCGAGAGGCGGCGGACGAACCGGTCGAGCTTCCAGAAGAGCAGTACGTCGAATTCGGGGGAGCGGTCGTTGAGCCACTGGCCGAGGTGCTTACGCTTCCAGGGCGGCACCTTCGTCGCGCTCACGTTGAGATCGCTGGCCACACCGACGACACGGCAGCCCATGTCCCTGGCGAGTATCCGCAGGTCGAGTTCCTGACGGACGGGTGAGGTCGTCTCTTCGGTGAGAACCGACAGGCGCACGGACAACAAGGCGCGCGGCGCGTCTGCGGGGAGCTGTGCTTCGGCCTTCTTCAGCTCCTCCAGCAGAGCGAGGTCGCCCTCGGACCATTCGATGTCCCTAGGCGAACGCTTCCGCTCGGCCATGGTCTGCTTGCCGTCTCGTCTTGTCATGTCAGCATGGTATTTGTTTTAGGGCCGTATCTATATGTCTGCAGATGGACACCCACATCCAGGTCGGCCCGACGGGGCAGAAGCTGCTGCCGCTGTCGGTCGTGAAGTGACGGTCGGCGCCGCCGCGAGGTAGCGCGACACGGCCCGTGGCCCCGCACGCAGGACGCGTGCGGGGCCACGGGTTTTTTCGGGGGGTGAGAGCCTTCGGTTACGAGCCGTTGATCACGTACTGCGATCCGGGCTCGATGAGGACGCTGCCGTTGGCGGAGTTGGTGATGGTGACGTGGGACAGATTGGCGCTGCCCCGCGCGCCGCCCTGGGCGCGGATCCCGGCGCCGTTGTTGGACTTGTCGATGGTGACGTTGCTGATGGTGACGCCCGGCATGGCGCCGCCGCCGTTCTTGAACTGGATCCCGTCGTAGGTGGAGTCGGCGATGTCGGTGTCCCGGATGGTGACGCCGGTGATGTCACTGGTGGAGGCGAACAGGGTGATGGCCCCGAACTTCTGCGCCTCGCCCCAGAAGACGCCGCCGCCGCGCTGGATGCCGTTGTTGGCGATCAGCGTCTGGCCGGAGAACGGCAGCGGGTCGTGGTCGGTGGCCAGCATGATCGCCGGGTAGTTCATCGTGTCGTAGACGAGGTTGTTCTCGATGGTGTTGCCGTAACCGCCGTAGATCGCCAGGCCGTTGGCGCGCCAGGGCAACTGGATGGTGTTGTTCACGAAGTGGTTGTCGTGCGCGATGTCGACGGACTGGTCCTTGACGTACTTGTTGGCCCAGACCGCGAGCGAGTCGTCGCCCGTGGTGCGGAAGGAGGAGTTGAAGACCTTCGAATTGCGGGTGCCGTTGGTGAAGTTGATGCCGTCGGCGTAGGTGTCGCGGATGCGCATCCCGCTGAATTCGAGGCCGTCCGCCGGTCCCCACAGGGCGGGGATGTTGTCGTAGTCGCGGCCGACCCAGACACCGACGTTGGCGTGCTCGATCCACACGTTGCTGATCTTGGTGTTCTTGCCGAACCGGCCGTTGAGGCCCACGCCGCCCTCGGCGTTGCCGTCACCGCCGCGGATCCGGCCGGAGCCGAAGATCGCGATGTCGGAGATCTGCGTGTTGTTGTCGATGTCGAAGCCGAAGTTGCCCTCGTGCGGGTGGTTGATGCTGCCCACGGCGTCCTGCGGCTGGATCAGCGAGTAGAGCTGCGAGTACCACATGCCCGCGCCGCGGATCGTGACGTTGCTGATGCCGACCTGGTTGTACTGGCCGCGGTGCAGCGGGTCCTCGGTGAGGATCTTCTTCTCCTGGCGCCACTGGCCCGCCGGGATCCACACGCAGTTGATGAGGCCGTTCTGGTTGGCGGTCACGGCCCGCTGGATCGCGGCGGTGTCCTCGATCCCGTCGTCCGGGATCGCGCCGTACTCGGTGATCGACGTGCACTCGGCGGGCTTGGCCTTCGGCGGCGCCACCTGCTCCAGGTCGATCAGGTCGATGACGTAGAACGACGCCGTGTCGGTCGCGTCCCGCTGGAGGCGGAATTTGGTGCCCACCGGATACGTCGTCGACAGCAGCGCGTTGGACTCGTCGAACAGCCGACGGGCGTCCGCCTGCGGCGAGTTGGTCAGTGCCTCGGGGCCGTCGGTGTTGCCGTACAGCCAACTGTGCTTCGAGGACAGGGTGATCTTCCGGTTGAACGTGTTGTTGATGTAGAGGCTGATCGTGGCCTCGATGCCGCCGCCGTTCGCGGCGTCGGGGATCGAGTTGCGCACCACGATCGAGTTGGTCGGGTTGGTGGAGGTGAACTCCACGAACTGACCGGTGGTGTTCAGCCGTACCGACTTGCGGCCCGAGGACTCGGTCGCGAAGTTGGTGTGGCCGAAGGTGCGCAGCGGGTCGGTCTCCAGGAGCGTGCCCTGGTAGGTGGCGGCCTCGGCCTCGTACTCGGTGTACGGGACGGCGGCGCCGCGCCCGACCACGATCGAGCGGGAGAAGGTGTTGTTGGTCTCGTTGGTCTCGGCGACGACGTTGGTGGCGTCCGCGGTCGCGACGAGGGTGGCGCCGCCGCTGGTCGCGGTCCAGGTGCCGGTGACGTTCACGGTGACGGTCGCGCCCGCGGCGATCGCCGGGGTGCTGGTGTCGAGCGTGGTGCCGCCCACGGTGAGGCGGGTGACGGTGGCGGCGCCCGTCGAGGTGGTGCCGCGGTTGTGCACCGAGACGGTGAAGGAGACGGCCGCGCCGACCGCGGGGCTGGCCGGGTTGGAGGTGATGCCGAGCACTTCGAGGTCGGGGCCCGGCGCCTGCGCGACGACCAGCTTCGTCGGTGAGGCGAGGCTGTTGTTGTCCTTGCTCTGCTCGATGACGGTGCCATTGGGGTCGACCACGGCCGAGACGGTGTAGCTGCCCACCGCCCGCTTGCCGACGGCGACCTGGACGGTGGCGGACGCACCGGCGGCGAGGGCGGCCACCGGGGCGCTGCCCGCGACGACACCGCCGACGCTGACATTGACGGTGGTCGCGGGCGACGCGGCGCTGCCGATGTTCTTCACGGTGGCGCTGACGTTCACGGTGTCGGTCTCGACCGGGGCGGTCGGGGTCCACGACAGCGCGGTGACGGTCAGGTCGGGGTTGGGCGCGGGTACGCCGATGACCTGCACCTCGGCGACCTGGCCGCCCGGGGCGCCGGAGTTGGAGAAGAACCCGAGCTGGAGGTCGGCGGCCCGGCCGGTGACCGGGATGGTCACGGTGTTCTGGTTGCTCGACGGGCTGAACGCGTAGTCGGCCCTGGCCTTCAGCGAGGTGAAGCCGGTCGCGCTCTGGCCGCGCCCGAGCACCTGGATGTTCTGCGTGCGCGGACCCCACGCGGCGTCGGGGTTGAGCTTGACGACGACGGAGGTGATGTCGGCGTCGGAGCCGAGCTTGACCGTCAGCGTCGACGGGAAGCCGTTGGACTCCCAGTAGCTGCCGACCTGGCCGTCGTTGGCGTTGGACGCGACGAAGGACTGGGCCGTCGAGGACGCCTCGATCGGCTTGCCGCGCGCCAGGTCCTTGCCCGTGCCGTCACCGGGGCCGGGATCGCCGGGGCCGGGGCCGCCGGGGTCGGTGACCGTCGTGCCGTGGATCTCCAGCTCGGATATCTGCGCGGCCGGCCACGCGGTGTTGGCGGTGATGTTCAGCCGTACGTAGCGGACCGTCGCGGCGCTGAAGTCGACCGTCACGGTGTTGGCGGAAGCCGGGTTGAAGGTGCGGCCCTGCGCGGCGGACAGCGTGCTGAAGGCGGCGCCGTCGGTGCTGCCCTGCACCGCGATGGTCTCGGTGCGCGCCTCCCAGCCGGCCGGCAGCTTGAGCACCACCTGGTCGACGGCGGCACCGCTGCCGCCGAGGTCGATCTGCACCCACTGCGGGAAGGTGTTGTTCGGCCCTTCCCAGTACGTGCCCTGGTTGCCGTCGGTGACCGCGGAGGCGGGGTATCCGCCCACCGCGCCGCTCGACGAAGCGGCCTTCCCCGAGGCGAGGTTGGGCCGGTCGGCCGCGGCGGCGGCCCCGGACAGTGGCAGGAGCCCGATGGCGATCAGACCGGCGGTGACCAGGCCGGTGATCAGCCGACGGCTGAGCTGTTTCCGTTTCATGTGTCCTCTGTTCAGTCGGAACGAGAGAGCGCGGACGACGCGCGGGACGCGCGGGGTTCGCAGGACGCGAGGCGGCTCCTGCCGTGAAGTTGCATACAGATGTGAAGAATTGAGAGAGCATTGACCAGCTTTTTGCGAGTCACATGTTGCGATCGTGTCACCGGCTTGTCAACGGTTTACGCACGTCATTCGATTTGTTGACAAGACCCGCGCATCCCCAACACATGCGCGCAGCCGACGACTTGACGGGGCGGGACCTGCGCAAGGCCCCTGGCCCGCGCCGTGGCGGAGCGTTTTCGCGCGGTGCCGCGAGCCGCGCTTCGAGGCGTGCGTGGAGCCGTACTCGCAGAAGTGCTCGCCGGAGTACGTCGAGCCGCGCTCCGGCCCGTGTGCGCGGCCGTGACACGCGGCCGTGACACGCGGCCGGCCGCCGCCGCGCGACGTCTCCGGGCGGTATCCGCCGGGTGCCGATCCGGCTGCGGACACCGCGCGGTACGCCAACCCGCCAAGCCCTGCGGGTAGGTTCACCGCATGGCTCTGGAACACCCGCGGGGGAGCGGCGACGGCTGCCTGACCGTCGCCATACGTATGCCGGTCCGTCTCGTCGCCTTCGCCGTCGTGCTGCCGCTGCGCCTGCTCTGGGACGCGCTCGCGACGGCCGGGCGCGCGACCTCGGCCGGACTGCGCTGGACATGGCGCCGCCTGCTGCTCCCGCCGCTGCGGGTCCTCGGCGCCGCGCTCGTCTGGGCGGTGCGCACCCTGGTGGTGATCCCGGCCGTCTTCCTGACCCGCTACCTGGTCGTCGTCCCGCTCGTCGCCCTGTGGCGGTACGTGCTCGTACCGCTCGGCCACGCCGCCGCCTGGACACTGCGCATGCTCGGCGCCGGCACGGGACTGCTCGCGCACTGGCTGCTCGTCGTCCCCCTGACCGCCCTCTACACGTACGTCCTCGCGCCCGTCGGCCGCGCCGCCCGCTGGACGCTGCTGACCCTCGGCGCGGGCCTGGGCGCGGGCGCCTCCTGGCTCGGCCACTACCTCCTGGCCGTGCCCGCCCGCTGGCTCTGGCACTCCCTGCTGGTGCCCGTCGCCCTCGCACTCGCCGCGGCCGTCGTCTTCTTCGTGCGGTACGCGCTGGTGTGGCCACTGGCCGCGCTGTGGCGGTACGTGCTCACGCCGGTCGGCCGCGGCCTCGCGTGGACGCTGCGGATGACGTGGCTCGGCCTGCTCTGGCTGATCAGGACCCTGGTCGTGCTGCCGGTCGGCTTCGTATGGCGGCGCGTCGTCGTCCCCGTCGCACGCGAGATCGGCGCGGCGCTCGGCCACGCCTGGCGGGTGACCGGCTATGTCTCGCGCGCCGTCGGCCGCGGCGTCGCGTGGCTGGCCCGCGTGCTGATCGCGGTCCCCGCCGCCTGGGTCTGGAGCCGGACCGGCGCTCCCGCACTGCGCGCGGTACGGGCCGCGGGCCGCTGGTACCGGCGCGCGGTCCGGCAGCCGGTCAAGGACGCGGTCGCCGACGCCCGCCGCTCGCTGCGCGAGTTGCGCGCCGAGACCCGCAGAGCGCTCTTCGGCGATCCGGTCGGCGCGGCCGAGCGGCGGCTGCCGCCGCGGCGGGCCGGGTACGAGCCGGGGGCGTTCGGTCCGGCACCGGCGACGGACGCGGCCGACGTATCAGAGGCGCCCGATCCCGCCGACGCGCTGGTGGCGAGCGCGCACGCCACGCAAGCGCTGCCCCGGCCGGCGGCCCGCCACCGTAAGCAGCCCGGCCCCGACCTCGCCAAGCGGCGTCCGCCGACCCACCGCTGAGCGGGGGACCGGCACCGGTTCAGGGCGTTCCCCCGAGACTGTCGACCCCGGGTTGTCCACAGGGCGGGGGTCACCCGTCAACAGCAACGCGCGACGCGGCGTAACCTTGTAAAAGACAAGCGGGCCCGGTGACGGGCCCCCGGGACACGAGTACGCACGAGGGACTGAACGACACTGGGCAAGCGACAGCCCGAAGGTCCGCCGCCCGCACCGGCGGTGCAGCGCATTCGACTGCGCTACACCAAGCGTGGCCGCCTCCGGTTCACCAGCCACCGCGACTTCCAGCGCGCCTTCGAGCGGGCCCTGCGCCGCGCCGAGGTGCCGATGGCGTACTCGGCGGGCTTCACCCCGCACCCCAAGGTGTCGTACGCCAACGCCGCACCCACCGGCGTCGGCAGCGAGGCGGAGTATCTGGAGATCGCCCTCGCGCGCAGCGTCGACCCGGAGAAGCTGCGGCTGCTGCTCGACGAGTCGCTGCCCGCGGGACTCGACGTCATCGAGGCGGTCGAGGCCCGGACCTCGGGACTCGCCGAACGCCTCGAGGCGTCCGTCTGGCAGGTCAGGCTCGACGGTGTCGACCCGGCCGAGGCACGACAGGCCGTCGCGGCGTTCCTCGCCGCGGAGACCGTGGAAGTACAGCGCAAGACGAAGAACGGCATCCGCACGTTCGACACCCGCGGCGCCGTCACGCGCCTGGAAGTCGTGGACGACACGCCGGACAACGGCGCCGGGCACGACGCGGACATGTCCGAACAGGGTGCCGATAGGCCGCAGGACCGCGCCTGTGCGATACTGCGGCTGGTTGTACGGCACCTGACACCTGCCGTACGGCCCGACGACGTACTGTCCGGCCTCCATGCGACGGCCGACCTCGCGCCGCCGGTCCCCGCAGCGGTGACCAGGCTGGCGCAGGGGCCGCTCGACGAGGAGTCCGGCACGGTCACCGACCCGCTCGCGCATGATCGCGACGCTGTGACGGTACCTGCCGGGTCCGCGTAGCCACGTCGTCACGCGTCGCCGACGCACCAGGGAGCCACCCGGGTCCGGCGCCGCAGACCACATGAGACTTTCGTCGACCCGCCGACGCGGTGCCGACGAGCGACACAGCAGCTCCCGTGCGGCGCCCGCGCCCCCGGACAGCGGCACCGCGACCAAGCGGCCCGCCGCACCGGACATGGACGCGGCGCCCGGGAGCTCGACGGGAGCATTGCCCGAATGCACGACCAGACCGACTCCAACGAACCCACCCCCACATCCGAGCCCGCCGCCGAGGCCGCGCCGCCGCGCCGCCGCCGGGCCGCCTCCCGCCCCGCGGGCCCCCCGACCGACGCCGCCGGCGGCTCCGCCCCCGCCGAGCCCGCGGCCCAGGCCCCGGCTCCGGCCTCCGACGACGCCTCCGCGTCCGAGGCAGCCGCCCCGCCGCGTGCCCGCCGTCGCGCCACCCGCAAGGTCGCCGCTCCGGCCGTGACCGCCGGTGACGAGGCCGCCTCCGACGGCGCCACGGCCGCCCCCATGAGTTCCGAGACCGCCGAGAGCCTGGCTCCGGCCTCCGATGACGCCTCCGCGTCCGAGGCGGCGGCCCCGCCGCGCGCCCGCCGTCGCGCCACGCGCAAGGTGGCGGCCCCGGCCGCGTCCACCGCCGACGAGACCGCTGCGGGCGATGCCCCTGACGGCGGTACGGACACCGCCGCGGCGTCCGGCCCCGCCGCTGACGACACCGCCGCCTCCGACGAGGCCCCCGCCGCGCCGCCGCGCGCTCGCCGCCGTGCCACCCGCAAGGTGGCGGCCCCGGCCGCCTCGACGGCGGACGAGACCGCCTCGAACGATGCCCCTGACGGCGGTACGCCCGCCCCGGCGACCGCCGAGCCCGCCGCCGCCGAGGCCCCCGCTGGGGACGCGGCCCCGCCGCGCGCCCGCCGTCGCGCCACGCGCAAGGTGGCCGCCCCGGCCGCCTCCACCGCCGACGAGACCGCTGCGGGCGATGCCCCTGACGGCGGTACGCCCGACGCGGTGACTGCCGAGCCCGCCGCCGAGGCCCCCGCCGCCGCCGAGGCCCCCGCTGGGGACGCGGCCCCGCCGCGCGCCCGCCGCCGGGCCACCCGCAAGGTGGCCGCGCCCGCCGAAGCGCCCGCCGCCGACGGCACCGCGGGCGAGATCGCCGAGACCCCCGCACCCGCGGCGCCCGTGGCGCCGCCCGCCCCGGCCGCCGAGCCGGAGCCGCGCGCCCGGCGGTCGCGCAAGCGCACGGCCGGAGCCCCTGCGGCGACGTTCTCCGCGGGCGACGGCTCCCGGCGGCTGAAGCCGGGCGCGCTGGCGCCGCGGGACGAGGCCGAGGCCGAGAGCGACACCGTCACCGCCAGTGCGCACGACACGCCGGAAGAGCGCTTCGAGTACACCGGGAAGGCGCTCCAGGACGGCGACGAGTGGAACGTCGAGGTCGACGACGCGTACGAGATCCGCGGCTACGGCCAGACGGTCGAGGAGGCGAACGCCAACGCGGTGGCCGCCCTCGCCGAGGCGTTCGGCATCCCCGTCGCGTCCATCACCCTTGAGGTCAGGACCGAGGAGCGCCCGGCGCGCGGACGCCGCAGGGCGTCGCGTCCGCCGACGGCCGTCTTCCAGCCGCCGGTCTTCCAGGCGCCCACGGCCGAGCCCGTGGCGGCCGGCGCCGTCGCGGAGGAGCCCGCCGTCGCCGACGAGGACGAGACCGAGGAGCGGGACAGCGGCCCGCGCCGCCGCCGCCGTCGCCGTGGCGGCTCCGCCGCGGAGCCGGTGACCGCCGAGGCGGCCACCGCCGTGGACGTGGACGAGGCCGACCCCGACGCGGACGACGAGCAGGACAACGACGCGGACGCCGACGGCGAGCACGACGGCGATGACCGCCCGTCCCGCCGTCGCCGCCGCGGCGGTCGCCGCCGTCGCCGGGGCGAGTCCAGCGAGCACGAGGACACCGCGTCCTCCGACGACGAGGACGAGTCGTCCGAGGGCGACGACGAGGAGGACTCCGCCGACGAGTCGGCGCACGACGACGACCACGGCTCGGGTTCCAGCACCAGCCGTCGCCGCAGGCGCCGTCGCCGTCGCGGTTCCGACTCCGGCGCCGACGACTCCGCCAACGGCGGCGACGACCCGGAGCGCACGGTCGTCAAGGTCCGCGAGCCGCGCCAGAAGTCGGAGTCCGGTGGCGGCACCGGCGCCGACGAGGTGCAGTCCATCAAGGGCTCCACGCGCCTGGAGGCCAAGAAGCAGCGCCGCCGCGAGGGCCGCGAGCAGGGCCGCCGCCGCGTGCCGATCATCACCGAGGCGGAGTTCCTGGCGCGCCGCGAGGCCGTCGAGCGCGTCATGGTGGTCCGGCAGAACGGCGAGCGCACCCAGATCGGCGTGCTGGAGGACAACGTCCTCGTCGAGCACTACGTCAACAAGGAGCAGGCCACCAGCTACGTCGGCAACGTCTACCTGGGCAAGGTGCAGAACGTGCTGCCGTCCATGGAGGCCGCGTTCGTCGACATCGGCAAGGGCCGCAACGCCGTCCTGTACGCGGGCGAGGTCAACTTCGAGGCACTCGGCATGGGCAACGGCCCGCGCCGTATCGAGTCCGCGCTCAAGTCCGGCCAGCCGGTCCTCGTCCAGGTGACGAAGGACCCGATCGGCCACAAGGGCGCCCGCCTGACCAGCCAGGTCTCGCTGCCCGGCCGCTACCTGGTGTACGTGCCCGAGGGCTCGATGACCGGCATCAGCCGCAAGCTCCCCGACACCGAGCGGGCCCGGCTGAAGACCATCCTCAAGAAGATCGTCCCCGAGGACGCGGGCGTCATCGTCCGCACCGCCGCGGAGGGCGCCAGCGAGGACGAGCTGCGCCGCGACGTCGAACGCCTCCAGGCGCAGTGGGAGGACATCCAGAAGAAGGCCAAGAGCGGCAACGCGCCGACGCTGCTCTACGGCGAGCCGGACATGACCGTCCGCGTCGTCCGCGACATCTTCAACGAGGACTTCTCGAAGGTCATCGTCAGCGGTGACGAGGCGTGGAGCACGATCCACGAGTACGTCACCCACGTCGCGCCCGACCTGGCGGACCGGCTGTCGCGCTGGACCTCGGAGATCGACGTCTTCGCGACGTACCGCATCGACGAGCAGCTTCTGAAGGCGCTGGACCGCAAGGTGTGGCTGCCGTCCGGCGGTTCGCTGGTGATCGACAAGACCGAGGCGATGGTCGTGGTCGACGTCAACACCGGCAAGTTCACCGGGCAGGGCGGCAACCTGGAGGAGACCGTCACCCGCAACAACCTGGAGGCGGCCGAGGAGATCGTCCGCCAGCTCAGGCTGCGGGACCTCGGCGGCATCGTCGTCATCGACTTCATCGACATGGTCCTGGAGTCCAACCGCGACCTGGTCATGCGGCGGCTGCTGGAGTGCCTGGGCCGGGACCGGACCAAGCACCAGGTGGCCGAGGTCACCTCGCTCGGCCTGGTGCAGATGACCCGCAAGCGGGTCGGCCAGGGCCTGCTGGAGTCCTTCTCCGAGACCTGCGTGCACTGCAACGGGCGCGGCGTCATCGTCCACATGGACCAGGCGACCACCACCGGCGGTGGCGGCGGCAAGCGCAAGCGGCGCGGCAAGTCCGGCAACGGCGGCGCGGCGGGCGACGGTCACGACCACGAGCACGAGAGCGAGCACGTGCTGGAGGCGGACGCGGACGAGGTCGACTCGGTCGACTCGGTCGACTCGGCCGACGAACTGCCTGAGCTGGAGCCGATCGAGGTCGGCGAGGCCGAGTTGGTGCCGACCGTCGGCGACCCCGAGGAGGAGTGGTTCGGCACCGCGGCCGAGGCCGAGGCCGCCGCCCACGGCAGCCGTGGCCGCTCCCGGCGGCGCGGCGCCCGTAAGGCCACCTCGCCCGCGGGCGCGCCGCCCGCGGCCGACCACGAGCCGGAACCGGCCGTCGTGGTCGTCCCGGTCAGCGAGCCCGTCATCGAGCAGGCGCCGGCCGCCGAGCCCGAGGTCTCCACGGAGCCCCCGGCCCGCGCCCGTCGTCGCGCCACCCGCAAGGTGACGGCTCCCGCCGGGTCTCCCGCGGTCTCCGAGGACGCCGCCGTCGTGGTCGTCCCCGCCGAGGCCCCGACGGCCCCGGTCGAGGCCGCGCCCGAGCCCGAGGTCTCCACGGAGCCCCCGGCGCGCGCCCGTCGTCGTGCCACGCGCAAGGTGACGGCTCCCGCCGGGTCGCCGTCGGGCGCCGACGACGCGGCCGTCGTGGTCGTCCCGGCCGAGGCACCGGCCGCCGATGCCGCTGACGCGGAGCCCAAGAAGCGGGCGCCGCGCAAGGCCGCCACGAAGAAGGCTGCCGCCAAGAAGACGGCGACGAAGAAGGTCGCGGCCAAGAAGACGACCACGAAGAAGGCTGCCGCCAAGAAGTCGGCCGCGCCCTCCGAGTAGTCCGGCCCCGGGGGGGGGGGGGGGGGGGGGGGGGGGGGGGGGGGGGGGGGGGGCGGAGGGGGGGGGGGGGGGAGGGGGGGGGGGGGGGGGGGTGCCTTCGGGGGGGGGGGGGGGGGGAAAAAACCACCACTCC
>NZ_JBVHMF010000002.1:56443-162780 GCF_055558595.1 Streptomyces sp. NPDC025721
AAACCACCAGCAAAAAGCCTGCCCCCCACAACCCCCCCCCCCCCCCCCGCTCCCCCCCCCCCCCCCTCCCCCCCCCCCCCCCCCGCCCCCCCCCCCCCCGCGTCCACCCTGCGGGTGGGCTGTGCCCCGCCGGGGGCGCGGGGAACCGCGCGCTCGGCCACCGGTGGTGGCGCGGCCTGGGAACCGGCCGCAGCGGGGCAGATGCGGTGGTCTTCGGGCTGACAGCCCGGTGGGGGCCGGCCGCGCAGTTCCCCGCGCCCCTAAAAACATGCCCTTGCGCGATGGCAGCGCACTTTGCCGGTGCCGTGACGGGGCGCGCGACCGTTCACGGGTGCGGGAGGGCGGATTTGACCGGGCCGGAGGCCCTCCGTAGTCTTGACCTTCGGCGTTTGTGCGCCCACTTCTGAGCAAATCCCTCCCGGTCCGCCGGGAGAGGCCCCCCGCGCACCATCGGGACGGCTGGCATCAGGGGTCCGATTTCAAGAGCGAGAGAGTGAGATCCGCGTGTACGCAATCGTGCGTAGCGGTGGTCGTCAGCACAAGGTGGCTGTCGGCGACATCGTTGAGGTTGACAAGATTCCCACGGGCAAGGTGGGCGACGCGATCGAGCTCTCGACGCTGCTCGTCGTCGACGGCGACGCCGTCACCAGCGACCCGTGGGTGCTGGCCGGTGTCAAGGTCGAGGCCGAAATCGTGGACCACCACAAGGGCCAGAAGATCGACATCCTGCGCTACAAGAACAAGACCGGCTACCGCCGTCGCCAGGGTCACCGCCAGCAGTACACGGCGCTGAAGATCACCGGCATCCCCACGGCTGCGAAGTAAGGGACTGAGGAGAGATGGCACACAAGAAGGGCGCATCGTCCACTCGGAACGGTCGCGACTCCAACGCTCAGCGGCTCGGCGTCAAGCGCTTCGGCGGCCAGGTCGTCAACGCCGGTGAGATCATCGTCCGCCAGCGCGGCACGCACTTCCACCCCGGCTCCGGCGTCGGCATCGGCAAGGACGACACGCTGTTCGCCCTCTCCGCCGGTGCGGTCGAGTTCGGCACCAAGCGTGGGCGTCGTGTAGTGAACATCGTTCCGGCCGCCTGATCCAGGCACCGTAGAGCGACACAGTTTCACCTCCGAGGGCGGACCTCGCTTCCCGACCAGGGAAGCGGGGCCGCCCTCGGCGTGTTACGTCTTGGAACGCGTGAAAGCGCGCGTACCGCACCACCCCGTGCACATCCGCACCACCCCGTACGTATCTGGAGGAATGCCATGACCACCTTCGTGGACCGCGTCGAGCTGCATGTCGCCGCGGGTAACGGAGGCCACGGCTGCGCCTCCGTTCACCGGGAGAAGTTCAAGCCGCTGGGCGGCCCCGACGGCGGGAACGGCGGCCGGGGCGGCGACGTGATCCTCGTCGTCGACCAGGACGTCACGACGCTGCTCGACTACCACCACAGCCCGCACCGCAAGGCGACCAACGGCAAGCCCGGCGAGGGCGGCAACCGGTCGGGCAAGGAGGGTACGGACCTGGTGCTGCCGGTGCCCGACGGCACGGTCGTGCAGGACAAGGACGGCAATGTGCTGGCCGACCTCGTCGGCCAGGGCACCACTTTCATCGCGGGCCAGGGCGGTCGCGGCGGCCTCGGCAACGCGGCGCTGGCCTCGGCCCGCCGCAAGGCGCCCGGCTTCGCGCTGCTCGGCGAGCCCGGTGTGGCGCGGGACATCGTCCTGGAACTGAAGACGGTCGCGGACGTGGCGCTGGTCGGCTACCCGAGCGCGGGCAAGTCCTCGCTGATCTCGGTGCTGTCGGCCGCCAAGCCGAAGATCGCCGACTACCCGTTCACCACGCTGGTGCCCAACCTCGGTGTGGTGACGGCCGGTTCGACCGTCTACACGATCGCGGACGTACCGGGTCTGATCCCCGGCGCCAGCCAGGGCAAGGGCCTCGGCCTGGAGTTCCTGCGGCACGTCGAGCGCTGCTCGGTGCTCGTGCACGTGCTGGACACCGCGACGCTGGAGTCCGACCGCGACCCCGCCAGCGACCTCGACATCATCGAGGAGGAACTGCGGGCGTACGGCGGCGGGTTGGAGGACCGGCCGCGGCTGATCGTGCTCAACAAGATCGACGTGCCCGACGGGCGCGACCTCGCCGAGATCATCAGGCCGGAGCTGGAGAGCCGCGGCTACCAGGTCTTCGAGGTGTCGGCCGTCTCCCACGAGGGGCTGCGCGAGCTGTCGTTCGCCCTGGCGAAGATCGTCGCCGAGACGCGGGCCGCCAAGCCGGTGGAGGAGTCCACCCGCGTCGTCATCCGCCCGCAGGCCGTCGACGACGCCGGGTTCACCGTCACCCACGACGGTGAGAGCCTGTACCGCGTGCACGGCGAGAAGCCCGAACGCTGGGTCCGCCAGACCGACTTCTCCAACGACGAGGCCGTCGGCTACCTCGCCGACCGCCTCAACCGCCTCGGCGTCGAGGACGCCCTCCTCAAGGCCGGCGCCAACGCCGGCGACGCCGTCGCCATCGGCCCCGACGAGGACGCCGTCGTCTTCGACTGGGAGCCCAGCATGGCCGCCGGCGCCGAAATGCTCGGCCGCCGCGGCGAGGACCACCGTTTCGACGCCCCCCGCGCCGCCGTCACCCGCCGCCGCGACAAGCAGGCCGAGCGCGACGACGCCGAAGAGGAGTACCACGGCTTCGACCCGTTCAAGTAAACGCGCGACCGGCCCCCTGGGAAGGGGGCCGGTCGGGGTGGGTCAGGCGTCCGCGTGGGCCGGGGAGGGGCGGTTCGGGTCGGGCTCGGCGAGCGCGGACGGCGGGGTGAGGATGCGGCGGCTCAGCAGGTAGGTGAAGGGGATGGCGGCTGCCGCGGCGGCCAGCGGGGCGATCTTGTCGTTCATGCCCGCCCACTCCACGAGGGCGTAGACGCCGACGCTCGTGACCACGTAATTGGTCAGGTTGGTCAGCGGGAAGAGCAGGAACTTCCGCCAGGTGGGCCGCGTCCGGTACGTGAAGTACGTGTTCAGGAAGAACGACCCGATCATGCTGAGCACGAACGCCAGGGTGTACGCGGCGAAGTACGGCATCCACGGGTGCAGGGCCAGGTAGAAGCCGTAGAAGGTGGCGGTGTTGACCCCGCCCACGAGGGCGAACCGCACGATCTGGAGCAGTTGCGGTGAGCGGGTGCCGGCCAGGCTCAACGGATCTCCATCCGGGGCAGCGACGCGCTCGTCGGTGCGGCGCCGGCCTGCCGTGCCACCCCGAAGGCCCGCGGCGCGTTCGTCTCCTTGACCAGGAAGTGCGGCCGTCGCTTGGTCTCGTAGTAGATGCGCCCAATGTACTCGCCTATCAACCCCAGCATCAGCATCTGGAGCCCGCCCAGACCGACGACGGCGACGAGCAGCGTCACATAACCGGGCGCGTCGGGCCCCTTGATCATCGCCATGACGGTGACGACCACGGCATACGCCGCCGCGACGGCACTGAGCGCCATTCCCAGATAGATGGCCAGCCGCAGCGGCCGGTTGTTGAACGAGATCAGCCCGTCCATGCCGTAATTGATGAGCGCGCCGAAGTGCCACTTCGTCTCGCCCGCCTCCCGCGCGGCATTGCGGTAGTCGAAGGTGACGGTGTCGAAGCCGATCCAGGAGAAAAGGCCCTTGGAGAAGCGGTTGTACTCCGGCATCGCGAGCAGCGCGTCGACCGCGCGCCGCGACAGCAGCCGGAAGTCCCCGACGCCGTCGGTCAGTTCGACGTCCACCCACTTGTTGATCATCCGGTAGTAGAGCCGACTGGCGGCCGTGCGCAGCTTCTTGTCGCCCTCGCGGGTGCGCCGCGCGATCACCTGGTCGTGCCCGGCGCGGTGCAGCTCCAGCATGCGCGCGATCAGCTCCGGCGGGTGCTGGAGGTCGGCGTCCATCACGACCACCGCGTCCCCGGTCGTCTCCTTGAGCCCGGCCAGGATGCCCGCCTCCTTGCCGAAGTTCCGGCTGAAGGACACGTATCGCGTACTCGCCTCGCGGTTCTCGGCCAGGGCCCGCAGCCGCTCCAGCGTGCGGTCGGAGCTGCCGTCGTCGACGTAGCACAGCTCGTAATCGACGGAGAGCGCCGTGAGGGTCTCCCGGATGCGTACGTCGAAGAGCTCGATCACGGCTTCTTCGTTGTAGCAGGGAACTACGATCGACAGTCGCATGAGATCACTTTCGGCGCCGTACGCGGATGCAGGGCGGATGCGGTGCGGATTCAGGGCGAGCGCTGGGTAAGTGCTGAGTGAGTGCTGAGTGAGTGCTGGGCGAGTGCGGTCCCGGCGGACGGATCCGCACGTGATCCCGCACGCTCTGCGTCAGCGTAGGACGGCCCGTGGCCCTGCTTTGGGCGCCGAACAAGGCGTCGGAGAAAGTTACGCGAAGCGCCCTTGCGGCTCAATGAAGAATTCACCCAACGATGGGCAACCGAATTCCTGATTCCGCATTACGTGTAACGTCGCGCGCGGCCGGAGTTCCGGACAGGTATACCGCACGCGGCCTCTTGGAGAACGCAAGGCATACTTGAGGTATCGGCCCGGACCACCGTGCGGGCCGTCGTCGTACGTCAACGGCCCGCGTCGCGGCGGGCCCCGCAATCGATGAGGAGCCGCCCGCCGTGCGTAATCCCGAGGCACCCCGACTGCTGGGGGTCTACCGACGAGCAGTACCGGAGAGCGCCCGACGGAAGATCGCCTCCCGCGTCGACTCGGACTTGCGCAAGCAGGTGAAGCTGCGCATCGCGGGCGCGACCGCCGCCGCCGAGCGGGCCAGGGCGGCCAGGGTCGGCAAGCGCCACCAGGCGCTGGTGGACCGTCCGGACCGCACGGTGATCACGGTCAACCGCGAGGCGAAGGTCGCGCTGATCGTCCCCGGCGTGACCCCGCTGGCGGCCCGCAGGGCCAACCTCGACGCGGTCCTCGGCTGCCTGTCCGCCGCCGGTCTCGACCACTTCTGCGTACGGGGCCGCTCGCACACCGCCTCGGCCGTGGCCGTCCACGAGAGCGACCGGGAGGCGGTGCTCGCCGCGCTGACCGCGCTGTGCGCCGAGGAGCCCGGCTACGTGACCGCGGTCAAGGGGAACTCCCCGGTGCCCGAGGAGTCGCTGCCGGGCTACGAGCAGCCGTCCTGGCGCCGTCTGGCGGGCGCCGGGGTCTTCCGCCTCACCTGGTACCGCACCGACGAGAGCAAGGGCCTGGCGCTCGGCACCCGCTACGGCTGCGACATCGAGTTCTGGCGCGAGGAGGACGGCGCGCTCGTGGCGCCGCGCCCCGGCAAATTCGCCGAGGCCATCCCCGCCGACGCCAAGACCGTGCAGGCGCCCGAGGCGTTCTTCACCGACCTCGCGCCGCGCGACACCGGCGCGGGCCCGCGCTTCGAGGTCCGTACCCGCGAGCACTTCGCGATCCACACCACCGACGAGATCCGCTTCCCGGTCGACGTCGTCTACACCTGGGTGGACGGCGCGGACCCGGCGTGGCTGCGCCGCCGCGCGGACTTCACCGGCGCGGCGTACCACGACGAGGCGGCCAACGCGGCGCGCTACCTCAGCCGTGACGAACTGCGGTACTCACTGCGCTCGTTGCACATGTACGCGCCGTGGGTCCGGAAGATCTTCCTGGTCACCGACGACCAGACGCCGTCCTGGCTGAAGACCGAGCACCCCGGCATCGAGGTGGTCAGCCACCGGCAGATCTTCCGCTCGCCCGGCTCGCTGCCGACCTTCAACTCGCACGCCATCGAGAGCCAACTGCACCACATCGAGGGCCTGTCGGAGCACTTCCTGTACTTCAACGACGACGTGCTGCTCGGCAACGAGGTGACGCCGCAGGACTTCTTCCTCGCCAACGGCCTGACGAAGTTCTTCCCCTCACCCGCGCTGGTGCCGCTGGGCGAGAAGACGGAGGCCGACCCGCCGGTCGCGGCGGCCGGGAAGAACAACCGGCGGCTGATCGAGGAGCGCTACGGCGCCGTCCTCGTGCAGAAGATGAAGCACATGCCGCACGCCCTGCGGCGCAGCGTCCTGGACGAGATCGAGGACGAGTTCGCCGCCGAGTACCGGCACACCGAGTCCAGCCACTTCCGCAGCATGGACGACATCTCCGTCGCCTCGTCGCTGCACCACTACTACGCCTTCCACACCAGGCGCGCGATCCCGTCCAACGACCTGCCGTACACCTACCTGGACCTGACCCACCCCTGGACCGAGACCCGGCTCGGCCGGTTGCTCGCCAACCGCGACAAGACCGTCTTCTGCATCAACGACACGGTCTCCACGGAGAACGACGCGACCGGCCAGAAGGACCTGATCACCCCGTTCCTCGACGCGTACTTCCCGGTGCCGAGCCCCTTCGAGAAGGAGTAGCCCGGCACCGGGCGGGCTGTCGCCGGCGCCTGCCCCGTTCAGTCCCGCTCGAAGCGGGACTTCACGGGGTAGTAGGCGTTGAGGAAGGCGTACATCACGCGCGCCTGCTCCTCGGCGGGCACCTCGGCGTCGGGCGACTCGCCGATGCAGAAGACATCGTAGTTGCGGGACGCGAGCAGTCGGCCGAGCACCGAGTGGTGGTCGTAGTTGCCGACGTTGACGTAGCTGCACGAGATCCTGCCGGGCGCGCAGCGGCCGGTCAGGTAGCCGTAGTGGTGGTGCAGCGACGACGTGATCGACAGGTCGCTGTTGCCGCGGAAGGGGTTGGCCGCGGTCCTGGCCACCTCCTCCGGGAACCTCTCGCCGATCTCCGCGAGCACGCTGCGGCGCAGCGCGTGCGGCGTGTGCAGGAAGCTCTGCGTGGCGGTCCGTCCGAAGGCGTCCTCCAGCAGTTTGCGGTTGTTCTTGGCCGCTGCGAAGTAGCCCTCGTCCTCGTCCGACGGCTCGGTCGGCGGTACGGCGGTCGGCGACCGGAAGAAGTTCGCCATGCCGTTGCTGAGGAAGAACAGCTCGGGTGTGACCGGGCGGCCCATGAAGACGTCGTCGTTGAGATAAAGGAAGTGCTCGGACAGGCCCTCGATCCGGTGGATCTGGCTCTCGATGGCGTGCGAGTTGAAGGTGGGCAGGCAACTCGGGTCGGCGAAGATGTCCCGGTGGCTCACCACCTTCACATCGGGGCACGACGTGTCGAGCCAGGGCGGCACCTGGTCGTCGGTCACCAGATAGATGTTGCGCACCCAGGGCGCGTACATCTCCAGCGACCGCAGTGAGTAGCGCAGTTCGTCACGGTTGCGGAACCTCACGTCGCCGTTGTCGACGTCCGTGTTCTCCGAGACCGGCAGTCCGCGTCGGCGGCGCGCCTCGTTGCGGCGGTCCTGCCACGCGGTGTCGTCGCCGTCCACCCAGGTGTAGACGACGTCGATGGGCTGGTCGACATCCCACATCAACTGCTTGGTGAACTGCGAGAGCGTCGGGTAGTCCCGCTCGCCCACCCGCAGCTTCGCGGTGGGTTCGAGGGACGGCAACCGGCGCCCAAGGAGCGTCGTCGCCCGTGGGGTGGAACGCCAGCCGTCTTCCTCGTCGACGGACCAGAACTCCACGCTGCAGCCGTACGCGGGCCCGTAGCGCAGGGTACGGCTGCCGGTGACCACCGGCTTGAAGATCCGCAGCCCGGCCACCTCGCCGACGTCCCGCAGCCGTTCCGCCAGCACCGCTCCGGGCGCGGCGCCACGCGGGGAGATCAGCTCGGCGTAGACCGCCTTGCCGTGCAGGGCGGTGGCCAGCGCCTCAAGCACCCGGGGCCGTTCCTCGACCGGTACCGCGAGCCGGTGCTGGACGCCGTCGGCCCGCAGCAGGACGTACGGAATGCCGACGTCCTCAAGGACGGTGGCGCTGATCTCCAGGTTGGTCGCGAGCATTTGGGGCCCGTTGACGTCGTCGCGGACCTCGGCGAGCCGCCCCGCGGAGCGCACCAGCTTGCGGTCCTGCGCCTGGATCATCACCTCCCGGGCCTTCTGCTCGTCGGTGGAATTCGCCAGCGGCGAGACGGGCGCGGCCACGGTGAAGTTGCGCGTGCCGCCCGCCACCACCCGCAGCGCCGCCCGGTCGGCACGTCGTCCCAGGCGCTGCGGGTTGTCGCGCTCGGCCACCAGCCGGGTGAACAACTCCTCCCAGCGGGCGGTGATGTCCTCACCGCTGAAGCGCTCGTAGACGCCCTCGCGCGCCGCCTTGCCGAAGGCGTGCCGAGTCTGCTCGTCACCGATCAGCCGGGCCATCGCCTCGGCCAGCAGGTCGATCTCACCGGGCGGCACCAGCAGCCCGTCCACGTCGTGCCTGATGATCTCGGCCGGGCCGGTGACGATGTCGTAGGCCACTACCGGCACACCGGCGGCGAACATCTCCAGCAGCACCAGCGGGAAGGCTTCGTTGCGCGAGGGCAGGACACAGAGCCCGGCCTTGGCCCACTCCTCGTCCATCTGCTGCGAGCGGCCCACCAGTTCGACCCGCAGTTGCAGGCCGAATCCTTCGACGAGCTGGCGCAGCCGCACTTCCTGGGGGCCGTCGCCGAATATCCGGAGCTTCCAGTCGGGGAAGTCGCCAGAGATCTGGTGGAACGCCTGGATGGCGTGGTTGAGCTGTTTTTCCGGGGTCATGCGGGCGGCCAGCACGATGACCTTGTTCTGGAGGTCGGAGCGCGGGCGGTAGCCGTCGGACACCGCGTTGGGAATGGTGACGAGCTCGGGCGCCGCGTCGCCGAGCGAGTCGGCGAACCAGTCGTTCGTGCGCTCGGTCAGCGACACCAGGGCGTCGATCCGCGGGCCGTACACCAGCAGCGGTTCACCGCCTACGCCGCGCAGTTGGGAAGCGCGGTGCTCTTCGTGCACGGTCACCACACGGGCCGGAGCCAGTTCCGCGGCGGCGGCCATCAGGGCCGGGGAGGTGGTGATCAGCACATCGCAGTCGAGCGCGGGCAGCGCGGCGGTCATCTCGATGTCGGAGAGCTGGTCGAAGGTGTTCTCCCAGACCGGCTTGATCAGTTCGCTGGGCAGTGACTGCAGCGTCCTGCACGCTTCCTCGTCCAGCGTGCTGCGGCGTACCGGACGCCCGTAGGCGCCGGTCCTGTCCACCAGGTAGCGCCGCTTGATCTGCTTCGCCTCCGCGAAGAACGGCTCCAGGCGGGTCTTGAAGACACTCAGCACTTCGACTTCGTGCCGGGCGGAGAGATGGATCGCCTGGGTGTAGGCGGCCATTTCCGTGCCGCCCATCTCGTCGCCCCAGGTGAGCAGAAATGTGATCTTCATGCGTCCTCGTTGGTTCCGATGGCCGCGCAGGCCACCGCAAGGGCACCGGCAGGCGTGAGATAGACGTGCGCACGGGTCAAGGAACCGTCGTCCAGGGCGATGATGCGAAAGGGAGTCCGGAAGACCTGCTTGGGATGACGCACCTGGGTGAGCCGCTTGGCGACCTTCAGCTTGGCGCGCCCCCCGCGCAGTTGGACGTCCCAGGTGCGCTGGACGCCCGGACCGTCGGTCATGGCTCGCAACGGCAGGTCGAAGGTGAAGTTGTCGCCGTCCCAATCGAGCGCCGCCGAGACGGATTTGTTGGCTCCCCGGCGTACGACCTCGGCGGTGTACTCGGTCACCGGGTGCCGTGCGGCCAGCAGTCGGCCGTGTACGGTCACCCGGTCCCAGAGCAGGTCGAATCTGACGAGTTCGGCCTGGTGGGCGGGGGCTGTGACCTTGAGCATGGCGCGGCCGTCCACCGAGCGCACCGGCCGGAAGACCGCGCCGCTGGACTCGGACGGCGAGGTCGGGAGCATCGGGCCGTGCACCGCGGCGAACGCCAGGGCGGTCAGGTCGGATCTGGTCTCACGACCGCCCTCGTCCGTGACGACGACACAGAACCGCCAGAGCCCCGCACTGAGCAGCAGCCCGCGCCCCGTGTCGTTCTCACCTTCGGTGTACCGCAGCGGTACCGTCGCGGTGAGCAGCAGGGACGTGTCGGACTCCGGCTCCAGGGCGAGGTCGACACTGACCCGATGGTTGCCGTGGATCAGTTCGAGGCGGGCCGCGGAAGGGTCGGCGGTGTGCCGGGAGAAGGGCACCGCGAGGTTCAGCGTGCGGCCGCCGAGCACTGAGAGGTGGACCGGGGTGATCATCGGTCGCGGTCTGATGCCTGTACCGAGCGCGGGCACAGTGTTCATCCGCTCGACCTTGCGGCGGGCTCGTACCGCCAGGGTGCGGGCGCGCTTTACCGCGCCCACCGCGTAGGGCAGGAGCGAATCACTCACGGCGCACGTGTCTCCCATTCTCATTGGTCAGCCAACGCATCCTGTCAAGGATGCCAAACATCAGCAAGTTGGCCGAATGTTGCAATTCCTGACCATGGCTGTTCACCTGCGGGCCAATCGAATGTGTGAAGTGGATCACTGGTTCCGCCGGAGTCGTGTCACTGCCACCCGCTGTGAGTCGAGGCGGTGGAAATGATCGCACAGCGGGTGAACGCGGCGGGAACGCCGAGTCGATTCCCGGAGTCGTCCGTGCGGTCCCGCTTGCCGTGCGCGCCCTGAGCGGCGGCTCGGTCCGGCAGGTCTTCCCCGTGGTCGCCGTTGGTAGGGTTCGGCCATGACCTGGATGATTACCGGCGGCGCTGGTTATATCGGTTCGCACGTTGTCAGGGCGCTCGTTGCCGATGGACAGCAGGTGGTCGTCGTCGACGATCTGAGCACCGGAGATCCCGAACGCCTGCCGGCCGGTGTGCCGTTGGTACGCGGCACCGTCCTGGACCGGGCGCTGCTCGACCGGACGCTGAGCGAACACGACGTCCGGGGCATCGTGCACATCGCGGCGAAGAAGCAGGTCGGAGAGTCCGTCGAGCGCCCGCTGTGGTACTACCGGGAGAACGTCGAGGGTCTGCGGACCGTACTCGAGGCCGCCGTCGAGGCGCGGGTGCAGCGCTTCGTCCTGTCGTCTTCCGCGGCCGTATACGGAATGCCCGACGTGGACCTGGTCACCGAGCAGACCCCGTGCGAGCCGATGAGCCCGTACGGCGAGACCAAGTTGGCCGGCGAGTGGCTGGTCACCGCGGTCGGGCGGGCGCACGGGATGGCCACCGCGTCGTTGCGCTACTTCAACGTCGCGGGCGCGGCCGCCCCTGAGCTGGGCGACCCGGGGATCTTCAACCTGGTGCCGATGGTCTTCGACCGGCTCTCCCGCGGCCGGACTCCGCTGATCTTCGGCGACGACTACCCGACGCCGGACGGCACCTGCATCCGCGACTACATCCACGTCGAGGACATCGCGTCCGCGCACGTCGCCGCCGCCCGCCGGCTCACCGAGGACTCGAAGGCGGCCCTGGTGCTGAACATCGGCCGGGGCGAGGGCGTCTCCGTGGCGGAGATGGTCGGCATCATCCAGGAGATCTCGGGTCACACCGGGATCGCCCCGGAGGTCACCGCGCGTCGGCCCGGCGACCCGGCCAGGGTCGTGGCGTCCGCCGACGCGATCGGCAGGGAACTGGGCTGGAAGGCCGTCTACGACGTGCGCGAGATGGTGGCCTCGGCCTGGGCGGGCTGGCAGTTGCGACACCCAGAGTAACCGGGGCGCGCCATTCCGATTCGGGGAGTCGGACTCACTCGCGGTGAGTCCGGCTCCCCTTTTTCATGCGGCTGACCAGCCGGTTCCGCAGGTCAATGCATTCCGGCCTTTTCGGCTTTTGCTTCCGGTACTTGCCTGACCCGGACATGTGATGACGGTCACATCAAAGCGAAGAAACCCCGGCTCGAAATTGTCCCTCTTGTGCAGCGGGTGGTCGAAATGATCACACGAGAGGTGAACGGAGCCGGAACGTTGGACCGAATGCTGGAACAAGCAAGCAGGGGTCCCGGACGCCGGGTCGTGGTGGGTTCGATGGCGGGCGCACTCGCGGCGGCCACGGTCGCGGGTTGTACGGGTCGGAGCACCGCGGCCAAGCCGAGGATGACGGGAGCGCCGGTCGTCTTCGGGCCGCCCCCGACCGGCGGCGTACTGCCCGCCTCCGCCCGGGTCACCTTCGGCGCCCCCGCCGCACCGCTCGTGATGCAGGTGGTCGCGCACCCCGACGACGACCTGTACTTCATGAATCCGGACACCGCCGCCACCCTCGACCGTCATGTGCCGGTCGTCACGGTCTACGTGACCAGCGGCGACTCCTTCGGCGTGAACCGCGCCCCCGGCCACCCGCGCCCGCTGCCGAACGTACCCGCGTACGTCTCCGCGCGGCAGCAGGGGCTGCGGCAGGCGTACGCGCGGATGCTCGGCGCGGAGATCTTCACGCCGTGGACGCGTACCGCGCTGGCCCTGCCTCACGGCGGCGCCGCCGAGGTCAACACCCTCGAACACGACGGCAGGCGGGCCGAGTTGGTCTTCCTGCGGATCGACATGCACACTCCGGTGCGCGGCGGCGGCACCTTCGGCATCGACAAGCTCTGGGCCGTGGACGGGACGGTACGGACGGTACCGCTGCCCGACGGCCCGGTACGCGCCGCCCACACCTTCGACCGGCAGACGCTGATCGACGCGCTCGCCTTCCTGTTCACCACCTTCCGGCCGACGCTGATCCGCACCATGGACCCCGACCCGGACATCCAGGTCCACAACGCGCGGTACCCGCGCGACAGCGACCAGGTCGGCTACTCCGACCACCGTGACCACACCGCCACCGCGCTGTTCACCTGGCGGGCCATGGCGCAGTGGACCGAGAAGGCCGCGGCGAGCGGCGGCCCGGTCCCGACCTTCCTCACCGAGGCCTACCGCGGCTACTACAACCAGCGCTGGCCGCACAATCTCCCGCAGGCCACCGTCCGCTTCAAGGCGGACGTGCTCGATGTGTACGGCGGCGCTCCGGGCTGGAAGTGCGGCGACACCGGCGGCTGCGGTGACTACAGCGTCGGCCAGGGCGACGCGCTGAAGTCCCCGCGCGGCTGGGTCCGCAGCACCCACTACCGCTACCCGACCTCTGGTCCGCAGGCGGTGGCCGCCAAGGACGGCAGGCTCACCGTGTACGGCGTGCTCGGCACCCGGGCCGCCCGCTGGACCGAGACCGCGCCGGCAAGCGGACACTGGAATGCGCCTGAGGACCTCGGCGGGGGCCCGCTGACCCCCGCGCTCAGCGTCGTCACCGACAAGCACGGCCACCATCTGCTGTTCGGCCTGCGCTTCTCCGGTCTGTCGGCCGCGCCGGGCGACAACACCCGGGAGGTCGTGGTGCTCGACCAGCAGGTGGGTGCCTCGGGCAAGTCCGCCGGCGAAGACGGCGACCGGGCGATCCGGGGCTGGCGCAGCCTCGGCAGCCCCGAGGCGAATCCGGTCCGCGGCCGCAGGGTCGGGCCGCCGACCGCTGTGATCGGCAAGGACGGCCGGATCCACGTCTTCGTCCGCAACGCCTCCAAAGGTCTGAGCACGCGGGTCCGCGACGCCTCCGGTCAGTGGTCGCCGTGGCAGCAACTCGCCGGCGGCCAGGTCCAGGAGGGACTGACCGCGACCGTCGACCACGACGGCCGGATCCACGTCTTCGCCGCGGGCCACCAAGGGGTCCACCAGTGGACTCAGTCCACCCCGAGCGCCGAACTGGTCGGCCGTCCCCTGCGGCACACCGGCGTGCCCGGCGAGGTGCCCGAAGCGGTGACCGCGGCGGACGGTTCGCTGCTGCTGGCCTTCCGCAGGCCGGAGACCGCCGAGATCGCGGTCGAACGCCTCACCGCGGGACGGCATGGTCGCTGGATTCCGGCCTCCGCCGTGCGCGACGCGGGCTTCGGCCCGGTCGCCCTGCTCAGCGGCCGGGGCGCGGAGACCAACCCGCTGCTGGCCGTACGCGCCGACTTCGGCAACGCGCTGCTGGTGCACGGTGAATACGGCAAGGGACCGGCCGCCGCCACAGCCAGTACCCCGACGGAGCCCTTCGCGGTCGGCCGCCCCGACGTGCTCGTCGCGGGCACCGACCGTACGGCCCTGGTCTCCTTCACCGTGAACGCCACCCCGGGCGTCACCCGCGTCCACGGCACCGGCACGTTCACCCAACTGGCCACGAGATAGCACGGGTTGTCGGCCGGGACGCGCGAGGGCGCCCGCACCGGGAAGGTGCGGGCGCCCTCGTCCGTCCACTCAACAGGCGGCGGACACCACAGGACGTCTCAGAACAGGCGGCTGTAGCCGTTCCAGCCGCCGCCCTGCTTCACCGGAGCCTTGAACTGGCCCGTGCCGGTGGAGCTGTAGCTGAACAGATTGCCGCTGGCGTCCACACCGAGCAGGTCGGCGCGGCCGTCACCGTCCATGTCGCCCGGCGACGCCAGCTTGTTGTAGCGGTTCCAGCCCGTGCCGATCTTGACGCGGGTCTCGAACGGGCGGGAGCTGACGCCCGTCCCCTTGTACAGGTAGAGCGTGCCGTCGCCGGTGCGCGCGACGATGTCCGCCAGGCCGTCACCGGTGAAGTCACCGGCGCCCACGATGGCGTTGTACGCACCCCAGCCGGGACCGACCAGCAGGCGGCCGGTCAGCGCCGCGCCGTTGCCCTGGCCCCGGTAGAGGTACAGGTTGCCCGAGGTGTCACGGGCCAGCAGGTCGCCCTTGCCGTCACCGCTGAGGTCACCGGGGCCGACGAAGAGGTTGTAGCCGCCCCAGCCGGTGGCCAGCGGGCTGCTCACGTCGGAATCCAGGTTCCACAGGTTGGTGCCGTCCCGGAACAGCAGGTCGGCGTACCCGTAGTCACCCAGCGACGAGGCCAGTGCGAAGGTGCTGTACCCCCCCGAGCCGCCCGACACCTGCTGGCGCGCGGCGAGCGTCCCGTTGTTGTTGGTGTAGTACCAGTAGAAGGTGCCGCCGGTCGACAGACCGTAGAGCTCCTTCTTGCCGTAGGCCGGGTTGGAACCCGCGCCCGCGAACAGCTCCACGTTCCAGTCTTTGTAGCCGCCCTGCTTGGGCGCGAAACCGCCCGCTCCGTTCTGCCGGTAGATGTAGAGAGTGCCATTCGTGGCCCTCGCCAGGACCGAGCCGTCACCGGTGCCGACGAGCTGGTTGTACGCGTTCCAGCCCGTGCCGATGGCGACGCGGGCCGCGTACGGACCGGCGGCGTTGCCCGTACCGGCGTAGAAGTACAGCGTGCCGTCCGTCTTACGGGCGATCAGGTCGCTGATGCCGTCGCCGTTCATGTCACCGGGGCTGGTGAGCTGGTCGTACTGGTTCCAGCCGGAACCGACGAGCACCTTGCCCTTGAACGGAGCGGAAGCGTTGCCGGTGCCCTCGTACAGATAGAGCTGACCGGCCGGCGTGCGCGCGACGATGTCGGGTTTGCCGTCCCCCGTGATGTCGTCGGTCGCGACCAGCTTGTTGTAGACGTACCAGCCGGTGCCGGTCCACCGCGCGGCGCCGTTGGGGAAGCTCCCCGCCCCGAAGTACGACAGGCGGCCCGAGTTGGTCAGCGCGAGGATGCCGGTGCCCTGCCCGTCCAGGCTGCCCGGGGTGAGGACGTCCTTGTACAGGGTGCCGTCGCTGCTGGCACCGAGGTCGCCGTCGTCGTCGTTGTCCTTGGTGAGCAAGTTGTAGTAGTGCCGGTTGTTGCCCCGGTAGAGCTGGTCGGCGTAGCCGTCCCCGTCCGGGTCGTACCGCAGCGGCCCCGCCGCCGCCTTCGTGGAGTACTGCTTGGCCTGCTTGGGCAGCGTGAGCGTCGGCGCGGGCCCGCTGGGCGCCGTCGGCCGGGTGATCCTGTGCTGCGGGCCGCTGTCGGCCTGCGCGTTCGTGCTCAGCGCCAGAGCGCCGAGAGCGAGGACGCCGGTGGTGCACACCGCGACGAGGCGGCGGCGCTTGGAAAAGCGCACCGGCTGTGCTTCGGACACAATCCCCCCTGGGATGTGAGTGTGATGAATGCCGAACCCGATGCGAAGACCCGTCCGGTTCGGACGCGGCGAGTCTAGGTGAGGGGTCCGACAGACCTTAGACCGCGTGCCGATCAAGCGCCCCTGAATTCACCGCGGCAACGCCGACTAGACTGGGGCGATGACCTGGCTGATCACCGGCGGAGCCGGATACATCGGATCGCATGTCGTCAAATCGATGGTGGACGGCGGAGAAAAGGTGGTCGTCCTCGACGACCTCACCGCCGGTGACACCGAACGGCTGCCGTCCGGAGTTCCGGTGGAGCGCGCCAGCGTCCTGGACCGGGCCGCGCTCGACCGGGTGCTGGCCGCGCACGCGGTCGAGGGCATCGTGCACATCGCCGCCCGCAAGCAGGTCGCCGAGTCCGTCGAGCGACCGCTCTTCTACTACCGGGAGAATCTGACCGGCCTTCAGACCCTGCTGGAGGCGGCGGTCGACGCGCGCGTGCGGCGCTTCGTCTTCTCCTCCTCCGCCGCGGTGTACGGCATGCCGGACGTCGAACTGGTCACCGAGGACACGCCCTGCGCGCCGATGAGCCCGTACGGCGAGAGCAAGCTCGCGGGGGAGTGGCTGATCGCCGCGGCCGGCCGGGCGCACGGCATGGCCACCGCGTCGCTGCGCTACTTCAACGTGGCGGGCACCGCCGCGCCCGAACTGGGCGACCGCGGCGCCGCCAACATCGTCCCGCTGGTCTTCCAGCGGATCTCGCAGGGCCGCCGCCCGCTGATCTTCGGCACCGACTACCCGACGCCCGACGGCACCTGCGTGCGCGACTACGTCCACGTCCAGGACGTGGCCGGCGCGCACCTGGCCGCCGCCCGCCGCCTGACCCGCGACCCCGAGGCGTCGCTGGTGCTGAACATCGGCAGCGGCCAGGGCGTCTCGGTGGCCGAGATGGTCGACCTGATCCGCGAGGTCTCCGGTCACACTGAGCTGGAACCCGAACTGGCCCCGCGCCGCGCGGGCGACCCGGCCCGTGTCGTGGCCTCCGCCGAGGCGATCGGCAGGGAGCTGGGCTGGACCGCCCAGTACGACGTGCGCGCGATGGTCACCTCGGCCTGGGCGGCCTGGCAGCTCCAGCACCCGCCGCGGTAGCCGGTCCTCCGGACGCGATCCGGAAACGGACCGGAGACGGCCGGGGGCCGGGGCGCGCGACGGCACCGGCCGGAGCGCCGGTTCGGGACAGGCGTGACAGCGGCGATACGAGGGACGTACGTGACAACGGCACGGCAGGACGTGGTGGAGGCCCGCAGGGTCGTGGTCAAGGTCGGCTCGTCGTCGCTGACCACGGCCGCCGGGGGACTGGACGCCGACCGGGTGGACGCGCTCGTCGACGTCCTGGCCTCGGTCCGCGGCTCGGGCACCGGCGCGAGCGCGGGACCGGGCGGCCGGCCGGACAAGGAGATCGTCCTGGTCTCCTCCGGCGCCATCGCCGCGGGACTCGCCCCGCTCGGCCTGGCCAGCCGCCCCCGCGATCTGGCCAGGCAGCAGGCCGCCGCCAGCGTCGGCCAGGGCCTGCTCGTCGCCCGCTACACCGCCTCCTTCGCCCGGTACGGCGTCCGCGTCGGCCAGGTGCTGCTCACCTCGGACGACGTCAGCCGCCGCGCCCACTACCGCAACGCCTACCGCACCCTCGACCAGCTGCTGGCCATGGGCGCCCTCCCGGTGGTCAACGAGAACGACACCGTCGCCACCGACGAGATCCGCTTCGGCGACAACGACCGGCTCGCCGCCCTCGTCGCCCACCTCGTCCGCGCCGACCTGCTGGTCCTGCTCTCCGACGTCGACGGGCTCTACGACGGCGACCCGCGTACGCCGGGCGCGACCTTGCTTACCGAGGTCGCCGGACCCGAGGACCTGGCGGGCGTCACCATCGGCAGCGCGGGCAAGGCCGGGGTCGGCACCGGCGGCATGGTCACCAAGGTCGAGGCCGCCAGGATCGCCGCCGAGGCGGGTATCCCCGTCGTCCTCACCTCCGCCGTGCACGCCGCCGACGCGCTGGCCGGGCGCCCCACCGGCACCCACTTCCACCGCACCGGCAAACGCTCCGCCGACCGGCTGCTGTGGCTCGCGCACGCCTCCACTCCGCGCGGCGCGCTGCGGCTGGACGCCGGGGCGGTCCGCGCGGTCACCGAGCGGCACAGCTCGCTGCTGCCCGCCGGGGTCACCGCCGTGGACGGCGACTTCGTCGCGGGCGACCCCGTCGACCTGCTCGACGAGGCGGGGCACGCGGTCGCCCGCGGACTGGTCAACTTCGACGCCCGCGAACTGCCCCGGCTGCTCGGCCGCTCCACCCGCGACCTCGCCGTCGAACTCGGCCCCGCCTACGAACGCGAGGTCGTCCACCGTGACGACCTGGTACTTCTGCGCCCCTGAGCCCCCGGAACCCTTGACTCCCCGGTCAATGTCCGGGGATCTCCTCAGGACCTTGGTTCGGGCCTTCTTGCCGAAAACGCCCCCGCTTCCCGCCGGAGCCTGGTCAACTTTGATGCGGAGGAGTCGTCAGCGCCTACCGGTGCGGACGGCGCTCGCGGAACGCAACCCACAGGGAGGCCGCCGGTGAGACGAGGGCGCCCAGGGCCATTGACCAGGGGTACGGGGGAACGCACGCTGGTCAGCGTCGGCAACGACATCAGTGACGACATCGACGGGGACCCCGAGCGGGAAGCGCTTCCCGCCGAACGGGCGATATCCCGGCTGTGGCACGTCACGCTCAGCGTCTCGGGCCCCGAGACCCCGCTGACCGAGGTCAGACGCGGTCTTGAGCAGCTCGCCCACGACCACCCCTTCCTGCTCACCAGCCGGTACGCCACCGACCACGCGGAGATCCGCTACTGGGAGGAGGCCCGCGACCTGCACGACGCCGCCGCCATCGCGCTGCGGCTGTGGGGCGAGCACCGCTCGACGGCGGGCCTGCCGCCCTGGGAGACCGTCGGCCTGGAAGTCATCGACCGCGCGACCTACCACCAGCGCGTCGCGGAGGGCTACGGACCACCGCCGGCCGTCCCGGTGGGCGTACACCCGTTCTAGGGCCCGTCCCCGCGGAGCACTGTCGCGGGACCTGCCAACCGGCCGGTGGCGGGCCGGTACCCTGCTTCCATGACCCACCCGCCGCTGCCCTCGCCGCTGCCCAAGTCCCCCGTGCTGCTCGCCGCGTACCGCGCGCGGGCCGCCGCCGCGGACCTGGCCCCGCTGCCGCGGTCCGTCAAGGACGACGCCCTGCTGGCCATCGCGGACGCGCTGATCGTCCGCACGCAGGAGATCGTCGCGGCCAACGCCGAGGACGTGGCGCGGGCCCGCGCGGCCGGGACCGGCGACACCGTCGTGGACCGGCTCACCCTCACCCGTGAGCGGGTCGCGGCCATCGCCGCCGACGTCCGGCACGTGGCGGGGCTGCCCGACCCGGTCGGCGAGGTGCTGCGCGGCTCCACCCTGCCCAACGGCCTGGAGCTGCGGCAGGTCCGCGTCCCGCTCGGCGTCGTCGGCATCATCTACGAGGCCAGGCCCAACGTGACGGTCGACGCCGCCGCGCTCTGCCTGAAGTCGGGGAACGCGGTGCTGCTGCGCGGCTCCTCCTCCGCGTACGCCTCCAACACCGCTCTCATCACCGTGCTGCGCGACGCGGTCGGCGGCGCGGGACTGCCCGCCGACGCCGTCCAGCTCGTGCCCGGCGAGAGCCGCGATTCCGTCACCGAGCTGATGCGCGCCCGCGGCATGGTCGACGTGCTGATCCCGCGCGGCGGCGCCGCCCTGATCCGTACCGTCGTCGAGGGTTCGACCGTTCCGGTGATCGAGACCGGCACCGGCAACTGCCATGTGTACGTGGACGCCGAGGCCGACATCGGCATGGCCGTGGAGGTGCTGATCAACTCCAAGGCACAGCGCCCCAGCGTCTGCAACTCGGCGGAGACCCTGCTGGTGCACCGCGACATCGCCGACCGCTTCCTGCCGCGCGCGCTGGACGCGCTCGCCGAGGCCGGGGTCACCGTGCACGGCGACCCGCGGGTGCAGGCGCTGGCCGAGAGCAGCGGCAGCAAGGCCACCGTCGTGCCCGCCACCGCGGAGGACTGGGAGACGGAGTATCTGTCCTACGACATCGCCGCCGGGGTCGTGGAGAGCCTGGACGCGGCCGTCGAGCACATCCGGCTGTGGTCCTCCGGCCACACCGAGGCGATCGTGACGTCCTCGCAGGCCGCCGCGCGCCGCTTCACCCAGCGGGTGGACGCCGCCGCGGTGCTGGTCAACGCCTCGACCCGGTTCACGGACGGCGGCCAGTTCGGCTTCGGCGCCGAAATCGGCATCTCGACCCAGAAACTGCACGCCCGCGGCCCCATGGGACTGCCGGAACTGACCTCCACCAAGTACGTCGTCACGGGTGACGGACACATCCGCTGACACCCGCCGACACGCGGAAGTGTCCTCCGGACGGCCCACAGACAGTCCGGATTCCCCTGCCCAAAGGACCAACTTCCGCATTACTCTGGACAGATGCCGGACGATGACGAGTTCGCCTCCGTAGTCCTCGACGAAGAATTCGTACGGTCCGCTCTGTTCCATGAGCCCTCGGCCAAGGAACGGATGCTTGCCGTCGCCGAAGGTCCCGCGCTACCGCCCGGCTGGCCGGGTCGGAATCGAGCCGGTGCTCACGCCGCTGTCCCCGAACTGGACGAAGCGGGAGTACCGGATTCCGACGACCTCTACCCGGCCGGACGGCCGTACCGCGGGAGCAGTACCCGCTGGCACCGTCCGGTGGCCTGGGCCCTGGCCGTGGTCATGGGCATAGGGGTGGTCGCCCTGACCTTCGCCGCGGTCTACCGCGGCGCGGGCGGCGCGACCCGACCACCGGTGGTCCCCCCGCCGTCCAGCGGCCCGGTCGGCACACAGAGCAGTGTGCCTCCGGTCGCCGCGAACCGGCTTCCCTGATCTCCTGTCATAAGTTGACCGGTACCAGGGCGTTTATTCGCACGCCCAGAGACTTAACCTTGTGATATGAGCGGGCCTGGAAATCCTCCTGAGGGCACGCCCGAGGGCGTTCCCGGAGGCGGTGAGGACGAGTACCGATCCGTCGTGTTCGACGAGTCGTTCGTCCGGGCTGCCCGGATCCAGGAGTTCTCCGCCCAGGAGCGGCTGGACGACGCCGACCGGGCGGTCCGCGTCCGGCACGCGCTGCCGCGCGGCCTCGCCCGGCAGGCGGTCGCCCTCATCACGCTCATCGTCGTCGCCTTCGGCTTCGCCATCTACATGGGCGTCAGGCACCCCTACAAGGGCCGCGGCCAGGACGCCACGGAGCAGCTCAGGGCCACCGTCATCCCGCTGGTCCCGTCCGGCAAGGTCGCCTCGGTCTCCGCGACCGAGCCCTTCCGCGGACAGCGCGCGGAGGCGTACCGGGTCGGCGCCGAGGGCATCACGATGCCCGCGATCCACCGGATCGGCGACTACGGCGTGGGCGAGGTGACGCAGGCATTCAGCACCGCGAAGCTCTATCTGACCGACTCGTCGATCAATCAGGAGACGGTCACCGGCGGCGATGTGAGCAGTGTCCGCGCCCTGCTCGACCCCGGACAGCTCGACCAGTTCGACAGCAGCCTGACCCGGCCGTACACCGACGGCACCCACGAGGCGACCGGCTGGCTGGTCCGCTTCGACCCGGCGGCGCGGGTGCGGCTGGTCCGGGACGGCATCCGCGTGCAGGGCACCCTGGACGCCACCGAGACCGGCGACGACGAGCTGGAGATCGCCGCGGACCACACCTTCGTCTACGCGCTGTACCGGCCGGGATTCGCCGACAACGCCGTGTCGCTGTTCACCGTGCGCCGCCAGATGCGATTCCGCTTCAGCCACGCCGACCTGCGCCAGCGCCAGATCCAGGTCGTCCAGGCCGATGTGGCGGCGGGACCGCTGGCCTGCGGCGCGGCCGTACAGAACTACTTCCGGCCGATACTGGCCGGCCAGTCGGCGCCCGGCGCGGTCGCCGGAGCCGATCCGTACCGCCACGACCGGCCGGTCGGCGCGGTCTGCGCCCCGCTGACCGACGCCACCACCGGGCAGCCGCCGGCCACCGCGAGCACGACGGCGCCGGGCGTGCTGCCGAGCAGTACGACGGCGCCGGGCGTGCTGCCGAACGCCACATGGCTGCCGCGGGGTGCCACGGGCGCGCCCGGCGGCCCGGGAAGCCCCTCGGTCAGCCCATCCCCGGCTGCGGCTCGGACGGCGGCCCCGAGTCCTCGGGCGAGTCGCCCGAGCCTTCTGACGCCCCCGCCGCCCCGTTCGTCGAGCCCGAGCCTGTGAAGCGGTCGCGCAGCTTGCCGCCGATGTCGCCCGCCCCGGACGAGATGTCCCGGATCAGCCCCATCAGCGGGTCCTTGCTGCTCTTCACCGTATCGGCGTAATGCGTCGCGGACTCCTTGAAGGAGTCGTACACCGAGGTGTCCTTGTCCTCCTCGCGCCGCGGGTAGTGGCCGTCCATCAGCCGCTGGTAGTCCCGGCTGCCCGCCCACTTGCGCAGCTCGGCGGCGCGCACCGTGGTGAACGGGTGACTGCGCGGCAGCACGTTGAGGATCTTCAGCACCGAGTCGCGCAGGTCGCCCGCCGCCTCGAACTCGTCGGCCTGCTTCAAGAACGCGTCCACGTTCATCTCGTGCAGATGGTTGCCGCCCGCGATCTTCATCAGACCGCGCATCGACGCCTGCACGTCCTGACCGACCAGCAGACCGGCGCGGTCCGCGGACAGTTCCGACTTGCGGAACCACTCGCGCAGCGCGGTGACGATCGCCAGGATCGCCAGATTGCCCAGCGGGATCCACGCCACGCGCAGCGCCAGGCTGGTGAGGAAGAGCAGTATCGTCCGGTACACCGAGTGGCCGGACAGCGCGTGGCCCACCTCGTGGCCGACGACCGCCCGCATCTCCTCCTCGTCGAGCAGCTCGACCAGGCCGGTGGTGACCACGATGATCGGCTCGTCCATGCCGATGCACATCGCGTTGGGCTGCGGGTCCTGCGTCACGTACATCGCCGGGACCTTTTCCATGTCCAGGATGTAACAGGCGTCCCGCAGCATCGCGTTGAGATGCGCGAACTGCTCGTCGCTGACCCGCACCGAGTCCGACAGGAACAGCAGCCGCAGCGACCGCTCGGGCAGCAGACCGCTGAGCGCCTTGAAGACCGTGTCGAAGCCGCTGAGCTTGCGGAGCGCCACCAGCGCGGACTTGTCGGCCGGGTGCTCGTACGCCCGCGACGAGATGCCGGGGAAGCGCTTGCGGTTGCGCCCCGGCAGGTTCTTCTGACCGTCCTGCGTGTCGTTCGGTCCATTCGGCACGGACATACTGGCCCAACCCCCTGATAGCCAACCGGTACATACTCTGGACGCGCGGAGCCTGCGCGAAGTTCCCTTCCGCCCGCCCGTACGATGTGCCGAGAGTCTTCTCCCCCGTCCCCGATATCGCAAAGGGTCCCGCTGATCATGTCGTCCAACGCAGCCTCCGCCCTGACCACACTCGCCGAGGGGGGCGGCAACCACAACAGCCTCAGCCCGTACGTGACCGGCTTCGGCGCACTGGCCGCCCTGCTGCTCCTGCTGTGGATCGTGACCCGCTTCAACCGGGACTGACCATGCCGGACGCGAAGCACCGCATCGGGGTGATGGGCGGCACCTTCGACCCCATCCACCACGGTCACCTGGTCGCCGCCAGCGAGGTCGTCAGCCTCTTCCACCTCGACGAGGTGGTCTTCGTGCCGACCGGCCAGCCGTGGCAGAAGAGCGACCAGAAGGTGTCGGCCGCCGAGGACCGCTACCTGATGACGGTGATCGCCACCGCGTCCAACCCGCAGTTCTCGGTGAGCCGCAGCGACATCGACCGCGCGGGCAAGACGTACACCATCGACACCCTGCGCGATCTGCGCGCCGAGCACCCGGGCGCCGAGCTGTTCTTCATCACCGGTGCCGACGCGCTCTCCCAGATCTTCTCCTGGCGGGACGCGGAGGAACTGTTCTCTCTCGCGCACTTCATCGGGGTCACACGCCCCGGGCATACGCTGTCGGACCCGGGCTTCCCCGAGGGCGGTGTCTCGCTCGTGGAGGTCCCGGCGCTGGCGATCTCCTCCACGGACTGCCGCCAGCGGGTGGCCAAGGGGGATCCTGTCTGGTACTTGGTTCCGGACGGTGTAGTGCGCTACATCGACAAACGCGCGCTGTACCGGGACGCGACCGGGTAGCTCCGCAACGAACCACGTGAAGGGGTTCCTCGTGAACGACGCAAACCCCCGTTGGCAGCAAGCCGAGGGCGGTCCTGAGAACGAGAGAGACCCTTACGCGCAAGACCCCTACTACCAGCAGCAGTCCTACGGTTACGACCCGTACGCACAGCCCCATCCCGCGCAGCAGCAACAGGGGCAGCAGCCGCAGCAGCAGGCCGCTCAGCAGGCGCCGCCGCACGTCCCCCAGCAGCAGCCGCACCCCGGTTACCAGGACCCGTACTACGGCGACCCCTCGCAGACCTACGCCGGCCAGCAGCAGGGCTGGATCCCGCAGCAGCCCCAACAGCCGTACTACGAACAGGGACCGGGCCCCGGCGGCTACGGCCAGGGCCATGCGCCGGGCCAGAGCCAGGGACAGGGCCAGGGTTACGGCGCGGGGCAGCCGCAGGCGTACGACACCGGGCAGCACACCGTCTACGAGACCGGCCAGCAGCCCCCCGCGTACGACACCGGCCAGCACGCGGTCTACGACACGGGCCGGCAGCAGCCGGTCTACGACACCGGTCCACAGCAGCCCGTCTACGACACGGGCCAGCAACCGGTCTACGACACCGGCCGGCACGCCGTGTACGAGACCGGGCAGCAGCCGCCGGTGTACGAGACAGGGCAGCAGCCGGTCTTCCACGAGGAGCCCGGGACGCGGCAGGCGCCGGCCGCCGCAAGCGGGGCGAAGGGGCCCGACGGGCAGTATCTGACCGAGCAGTTCGCCTTCATCGACGAGGACTCGGAGGAGTCGGAAGAGGTCATCGACTGGCTGAAGTTCTCCGAGTCGCGCACCGAGCGCCGCGAGGAGGCCAAGCGGCGCGGCAAGAACCGCAAGGTCGGCCTGATCCTGCTGGTCGTGCTCGCGATGCTCGGCGGCGTCGGCTACCTGTGGCAGGCGGGCAAGCTGCCCGGCCTCGGCGACTCGAAGGGCCCGGCCGCGGCGGCGGGCGGCGCGCAGAAGCGCGACGTCATAGTCGTGCACCTGATGCCGGTCGACAAGGGCGCGCCCGCCACCGCGCTGCTGGTGGACAACGAGACCAAGGGCCGCGGCACGACGGTCCTGCTGCCCAACTCCCTCAACGTCACCACCGAGGACGGCACGTCGACCACCCTGGACAAGGCGGTCGGCGACGGCGTCGGCCCGACCAGGGACGCCCTCAACTCGCTGCTCGGCTCCGACATCAAGGGCACCTGGCGGCTGGACACCCCGTATCTGGAACTGCTGGTCGACTCGCTCGGCGACGTCTACGTCGACACCGACGCCGAGGTGAAGGGCACCGGCAAGGACAAGGACAAGACGCTGGTCCGGCAGGGCAAGCAGACCGAGCTGACCGGCCAGGCGGCCGTCGCGTACGCCACCTACCTCGCGCCGGGCGAGCCGCAGACCAAGCAGCTCAGCCGCTTCGGGCAGGTCATGCAGGCGCTGCTGAAGAAGATGCCCAGCGACGCGGCGACCGCGACCAAGACCGTCCAGTCGCTGGCCCAGATCCTCGACCCGTCACTGACCGACCAGCAGCTCGGCGCGTCGCTCGCGCAGCTCGCGGAGCTGGCCAAGACCGGCGCGTACGACACGGCGATGCTGCCGGTGCAGAAGGACGGCACGCTCACCGCGAAGACCAGCGACAGCGTCGTCAAGGACATCCTCGGCGGCACGGTCAAGACCTCCGACGCGACCGCGCAGGCCCGCGTGCAGATCAAGGACGCCACCGGCGACAAGAAGTCGGGCCCGATGGCGCAGGCCGCGATCGTCAACGGCGGCACGTACACCTATGTGCCGGGCGGCACGGCGGACAAGTCCCAGGCCCTCTCGCAGATCGTCTACGGCGACGACGCGCGGCTGGCCGCGGCCAAGGACGTCGCGTCCACCCTGGGGCTGCCCGCGAGCGCGGTGAAGAAGGGCACGGTGCCGGCGACCGCGGACATCTCGGTGGTGCTCGGCAAGGACTACAAGCAGACGGGCCAGTGAGCGCCCGCCGCGGGCTCCGGCTGCCGGTGACCGAGCATGGTGACCGGTCCGCGGCGATCGGCGCATGGTGACCGGCGCGCGGGCTCCGGCCCGTGGTGACCGGCGCGCGGTCACCGGCCCGTGGTGACCGGCGCGTGGTGACCGGCGCGCGGTGATCGAAAAGGGGTCGGGGGCTGTCCGAGGGTCGTGAGACCCTTGGGTGACCAGCCCCCGACCCGAAAGTCTCCTCAGTGACCGCCACGGACCGTTCCATCGAGCTGACCCGTACCGCCGCCCAGGCCGCGGCCGACAAGCTCGCGCACGACATCATCGCCTACGACGTCAGCGACGTCCTCTCCATCACCGACACCTTCCTGGTGGCCTCCGCGCCCAACGACCGACAGGTCAAGGCCATCGTCGACGGCATCGAGGAGACCCTGGCCAAGGAGCTGGACGCCAAGCCGGTACGGCGCGAGGGCGAGCGGGACGGCCGCTGGGTGCTGCTCGACTACATCGACATCGTGGTGCACGTGCAGCACTCCGAGGAGCGGGTCTTCTACGCCCTGGAGCGGCTGTGGAAGGACTGCCCGGAGATCGAGCTGCCGCAGGACGCGGTCGCGACCCGCGGCAAGGGCGCCGAGCACGCCCAGGCGCAGGAGGCGCAGGACGAGGGAGACCTGAACTGAACGGGAACAAGGGCGGCCGTGGCCGCCGGATCGTGCTCTGGCGGCACGGCCAGACGGCCTGGAATCTCGAACAGCGCTTCCAGGGCAACACCGACATCGAGCTGACCGCCGAGGGCATCGCGCAGGCGCGCCGCGCCGCCCGGCTGCTCGCGGCGCTGCGGCCGGACGCGATCATCGCCTCCGACCTGCGCCGGGCCGCGGGCACCGCCGCGGAGCTTGCCGCGGTGACCCACCTGCCGGTCACGCACTACGAGGGTCTGCGCGAGACCTTCGCCGGAGCCTGGCAGGGCCTGACCCACACCGAGATCGTCGAGCGCTACGGCGAGCAGTACGCGGCCTGGAAGCGCGGCGAGCCGGTGCGGCGCGGCGGCGGCGAGCTGGAGACCGAGGTCGCCGACCGGGCCGCCCCCGTGGTGCTGACCGCCGCCGACAAGCTCGCCGACGACGGCGTCCTCGTCGTCGTCAGCCACGGCGGCACCATCCGCACCACCATCGGACGGCTGCTCGGCCTGGAGTCCACGAGCTGGGAGTCGCTCGGCGGCCTGACGAACTGCTGCTGGTCCGTCCTCGGCGAGGGCGCCCGCGGCTGGCGGCTGCTTGAGCACAACGCGGGCACCCTGCCGGAACCGGTCCTCGGCGACGACACCTGAGCGCGCGCCGGACCGTGCTCGCGGCGGCCTCCGGACGGCCCTCGACCGGGTCCGGGACGCGTCCGCGCGCGGCGGTGCAGCGGATTTCGTTTCCGGCGCGCTCACCGGCTATGCTTCTTCTCGTCGCCGGGGAAACCCGCGCTGACGCGGGGCTGTAGCTCAGTTGGTAGAGCGCTTGCATGGCATGCAAGAGGTCCGGGGTTCAATTCCCCGTAGCTCCACAAGGTCGAGGGCGGAGTGTGCTCGCGGATAACGCGAGTCACCCCGCCCTCTGTCGTTTCTGCCCGGCTGCGCCTCGCGCCGCTGGGGCTTCGCCACCTGGAGCCCCGTGAGGTCGGCCGGGCCGGACGCCGAGGCGGGAGTACCCGGGGACAGGGTCCACACGCGACGTACGAAGGTCCCGTTCCCTCACCGGGGGAGCGGGATCTCTGCGTTCCGGCCCTCCCGCGTGGCCTGCTCGGCCTTCTCGCGCAGGATCTCGGAGAGCGGGCGGCCGTGCTCGGGGCAGCCGACGACCGGGTCGGGGATGGCGCGCAGGCGCTCGATCCGGCGGGTGTCCTGCGCGCCGAGCGGGGTGTAGACGACGACGCGGTGCTCGGCCATGCCGTCGATGCTCAGCGAGCTGGACGACAGATTGACGGTGCCGACCGCGTGGTGCCGGAAGACCTTGACCCGCCTGCCCGGCGCGGCAACGGGCGCAGGGACCCCGGGGGCGGCGGGGGCGGTGCGGCGGGGTCTCGACCTGCCGGGCCTGGTCGTGCTCGGCGCCGCGGTGACGCTGCTCACCGTGCCGCTCGTCCTCGGGCAGGAGGAGGGGCTGGCCGCTGTGGGGCTGGTTCTCGCTGGGCCTGAGCGTGCTGCTCTTCGCGCTTCACGGTGCTCGAAGCGCGGCTCGCCCGGCGCGGCGGCGCCCCGCTGGTGTCCGCGCGTGTGCTGCGGGCGCCGGGCATGCCGCGCGCGGTGACGGTGATCTCGCTGACGATGGCGGCCAACGCGGGTTTCCTCTTCGCCATCGCCCTGCACCTCCAGTCGGGCCTCGGCGACAGCGCGCTGCGCACCGGCCTGACCTTCGCGACCTGCGCGGTCGCCTTCGGCGCCGTCGGCCACGGCGGCGCGCTGCTCTACGGCACGCTGCTGCCCCTGGGCGCCGGACTCGGCCTCGCCTTCAGCCCGACGCTCACCCTGGCGCTCGGCAAGGTCGCGCCGCGCGACGCGGCGGAGGCCAGCGGCCTGCTCGCCACCGTCACCCAGCTCGGCCAGCTCCTCGGCGTCGCCACCCTCGGCACGCTCTACCTCAACCGGCTCGACCTGCCCGGCGCCCACCCCTCGGCCCACTCCTACGCCGTGACGTCGGCGGCCATGGCGGCGGTGTCGTCGGTCGGCGCCGTGGTCGCGGTCGAGTGGCGGCGGAGCGGGCGGCGCCGGGCCTGAGGCGCGGAGGGCCTGTGCCGGTGCGTCCTACGCGTCCTGCGCGTCCTCCGCGTCCTGCGCGTCCAGGAACGGGTAGTCGGTGTAGCCGCGCTCGTCGCCGCCGTAATACGTGGCCCGGTCCGGGGTGTTGAACGGTCCGCCCGCGCGGAGCCTGCGCGGCAGGTCGGGGTTGGCGAGGAAGAGTGCGCCGTACGAGAGCATGTCGGCGGTGCCGTCCTCGATCAGCGCCAGCTCCTCCGGGCCCGAAGGGCGGCCGACCGTACGGGCGTTGAGGATGAGGGCGCCGGAGAAGCGTTTGCGCAGCTCCAGGGTGAGCGCCCGGTCGTCGTTCTCGATGAGGTGCAGATACGCGGGGCCGACCGCTTCGATCGCCTGGACCAGCGCGACATACGTCGGTCCCGGCTCCGGCTCGTGGAGGTCGCCGAGCGGATTGCCGGGCGAGACGCGCAGGCCCGTACGGTCGGCGCCGATCGCCCCGGCCACCGCCGTGACCAGCTCGACCGCGAACCGTATCCGGCGCTCGGGGGAGCCGCCCCAGTCGTCGGTGCGGACATTGGAGTTGGGCGCTAGGAACTGGTGCGCGAGATAGCCGTTGGCCGCGTGCACCTCGACGCCGTCGAAGCCCGCCGTGATCGCGTTGCGGGCCGCGGCGGCGTGGTCGGCCACGGTCTGCCGGATGCCGTCCTCGGTCAGCTCTTCGGGGACGACGAACTCCTTCGGCCCGTCCCGCGTGTAGACCGTGCCCTGGGCGGCGACGGCCGAGGCGCCGACCGGTACGAGGCCGTCGGGCAGCAGGGAGGGGTGGCCGATCCGGCCGGTGTGCATGAGCTGCGCGAAGATCCGGCCGCCCGCCGCGTGCACGGCGTCGGTGACCCGGCGCCAGGCGGCGATCTGCTCGTCGCTGTGCAGACCGGGAGTGTCGGGATAGCCCTGGCCGACGGGGGAGGGCTGGGCGCCCTCGGTGACGATCAGCCCGGCGGAGGCGCGCTGCGCGTAGTAGCGCACGGCGGCGTCGGTCGGGGCGAGTCCGGGACCGTACGCCCTGCTGCGGGTCATCGGTGCCATGACGATACGGTTCGGCAGCCGCACACCGCCGAGGTCGAGGGGGTCGAACGCGGTGGTCAAAGCGGTCTCCAGGCTCGTCCGGCGGCGGGGCTCGTAGTCGGCCGAAAGCCACCGTAACCGCGGATCCGCCCCGGAAATGTTGAGGATTCATGAACTTCCGGCCGGAGCGGCCGGGGCGGGGGCGGGCGCCGTGACCAGGGGCGGCGCGGGGTCGGGAGCCGCCTCCGGAATCGGCGCCGGACGACGGCTTTCGGCGGTTGACACGCGCCTGGAGGGCATGGTGTACAGCGCGCGGACGGCCAGCGTGCCCGCCAGCGCCAGGAACGCCACGGCCGCCAGCGGATAACCGGCCGACAGCAGTATCTGCGGCCCGCTCTGCCGCAGCTCCAGCCGTCCGGGGCCGTGCGGCACCGCCCACAGCGCGAAGGAGCAGAAGAGACCGCAGGCCGCGGCCGTCCCGGCCGCCCACCGCCAGTCCCCGCGGCGCAACGCCTCGGAGCCGAGCAGCACCAGTATCGGCACCGCCCACACCCAGTGGTGCGACCACGACACCGGACTGATCAGCAGCGCCGTCATGGCGCAGGCCACCGCCGCCCACGCGGGCCCGTACGGCAGCCGGTCCCCGGCCAGCAGCGCCGCGACGGCCACCGCGAGCCCGGCCAGACCCGCCACGGCGGCGCCCGCCAGCCAGACCGTCCCCGGGTCCCCGGTGTGCTGGAACCGGGCGACCACCCCGCGCAGCGACTGGTTGGCGGTGTCCTCGCCGAAGCCGACCCGGTCCGGCGCGAGCACCACCCCGGTCCAGAACCGCCGCGAGTCGTACGGCAGCGCGAGCGCCGCGACCGCGACCGTACCGGCGAAGGTGCCGCCCGCCACCAGCGCGCGCCGCACATAGGGCGCGCCGCTTCCCTCCCGGCGCAGCGCCGCCGCCCCCGCCACGGCCAGGAAGACGGCGAAGAGCGCGGGCGTCAGCTTGATCCCGGCGGCGATCCCGATCCCGGCCCCCGCCCAGCGGTGCGCGGCAGGGCGGGTCAGGTCCCACAGCACCAGCACCGCGAGCAGCAGATTGACCTGCCCGTAGCGCAGGGTCGTCCACACCGGCTCGCACCACACCGCCGCCGCGGCCACGGCGAGCACCACCGCGGCCCGCGGCGCGCGTACCGGACGGCCGGCCAGCCGCAGCGACAGCGCGACCAGCGCCACCAGCAGCAGCAGATTCCCGGCCGTCGCCGCCGTCCGCATCGCTCCGGGCCGCAGCCACGTCAGCGGCACGAACAGCAGCGCGGCGAACGGCGGATACGTCGTCGGCAGCCGCGCGTACGTCGCGCGCATCGCGTACAGGTCACCGCCGCCGCGTACCGTCAGGCCCTCGGCCCGGTACACCATGAGGTCGATCATCGACACGTGCGCGCCGCGCTGCGCCGCCCAGAATCCGGCGAAGGACGCGAGGCAGCCGACCCCGGCCGCGGTCACCGCCGCCCGCCGCCGCCGTACCGCGCCCACGCCACCACGCTCCTCCCGCCGTCACAGAACTCCGAGGTCGGAGGCCCGCCACCGGCCGGAAACGAGTTGGCGGTCCCGGCCCGCGGCCGTGTAATGTATCCCGAGTCGCCGGGCCCACCGCCCGACACCACGCGGGGCTGTAGCTCAGTTGGTAGAGCGCTTGCATGGCATGCAAGAGGTCCGGGGTTCAATTCCCCGTAGCTCCACGAGTGAGAGAGCGAGACCTGTCCGCAGAAGGCGGACGGATCTCGCTCTTTTCCGTTGCGCGGCGGCCGCACCCTGAGGGGCGCGGCTCCGGGGCGCGGCTTCGGACCGGCCGCGGGCCCGGTCTGTTCTGACCGGCCGCGGGATCCGTCACCCGACCGGCCTGACGGCTGGTCAACTACCCTGGGCGCACAGGGCGGAAGCGACGGGGGAGAGACCTCTTGGACCAGCTGGACTGGCAGTTGATCGACCGTGAGTTCCTCGCCGGTCGGCGCGAGGCCTCGCGGGAGAGTCTGGTCCGCTACTTCGACGGTGCCCTGCCGACCTGGGAGACGGTGCTGGCGGACGTGCCGCGCCGCGAGGCGGTCTCGCGTATCACCGGGAATCTGCTGTACGAGCGGGGCTCGGCGAGCACCGTGCACCTGGTGGTGGGCCCCAGCGGCGAGGGCAAGTCGACGCTGATCCGGCAGGTCGCCGTCGATCTCGCGAGCAGCCACGAGGACTGGCGGGTGTACTGGCGGGACTCCGGCGACACCCTGGATCTGAAGTGGATCGCGGAGCTGGACCCGGACCGCAACACGCTCTTCGTCTCGGACGACGCGGAGAAGATCGCGACCGGCTGCTTCGACGTCCTGCGGCGGCTTGAGGGCCGCTCGGACCTGCACTTCCTGCTGGCCGCGCGGGACACCGACTGGCGGGCCGTCAGGGCCGACTCGCTGCCGTGGAACACGCTGAACGTCACGCCGAAGCGGATCGCCCTGCGCGGCCTCGGCAAGGACGGTGTGGACGCGCGGGAGATCGTCGAGGCGTGGACGCGGTCGCAGGCGCTCGGCCAGCTCGCCTCGTACAACCAGGTCGAGGACCGCGTGGCGGCGCTGCTCGCGGCGGTCCGCGGCGAGGAGGCCAGCCTGGAGGACGGCGCGCTGCTCGGCGGCATGCTCCGGGTCCGCGTCGGCGACCGGCTGGACGGCCATGTGCAGCAGATGCTCGGACGCCTGGTCCACTACCCGTTGAGCAACGGCCGCACGCTCGCGTACGCCTTCTTCATGATCGCCGCCCTGCACGGCATCAATGTGCGGGAGATGTCGCCGCGGCTGCTCGCCGAGGCGCTCAACATCGACGTGAGCCGGGTCGAGGAGGAGATCGTCATCCCGCTCGGCGAGGAGGCGGCGGCGGCCCGCGCGGGCGACCGGCTGCTCGTCAGGCACCGCGCGGTCGCCGAGTCGGCGCTGCGCGTCGCCCGCAGCCTCGGCGTCGACATGAAGGACATCTACGCGCGCCTGACCCGCGTCGGCATCCGCGTGGCGACCCGGCCCGGAAGCGGCCTGGACGCCAAGGAGTTCCGGTACATGTCGCAGAAACTGAGCAGCTCGCCCGAGTACGCGATCGGCTCCGCCCGCGCGGCGGTGGAGGAGGAGCCCGACGACCTGCGCCGGGTGGTCAACCTCGTCGTGGTGCTGCGGCACAACGCCATGAACGACGAGCTGACGGCGGTCGCGCAGGAGCATGTCGGCCGGATCGGTACGATGGTCAACTCCCGTGAGGCGGCCCGGCGGTTCTTCTACGAGTGGTCGATCGCGGAGGGCAAGTCCGGCCGCCCTGAGATCGCCTGCTGGCTCACCGCGGTGTCGCTGGCCGATCTGGCGTGGGCCGATCCGCTGCGCGACGAGCGGGACGTCGAGTGGCGGATGGCCGGTTTCGTACCGGGGTTCAAGGCCCTGGCCGCGCGCACCGGGGACGAGCGGTTCGCGCGCGGGGTGCGCGCGGTCGAGACGCTGCTGCGCGGCTGGCCGGTCAGCCCGCGTACCGAGCGGGACATGGTCATGTACCGCTCCTACGCCAAGAGTCAGGGCGTGCCGGAGATGGACCGCGACACCTGCCGTACGGAGTTGACGGCCGCGGTCGTGGCCGCCTGGCGATTGCGGTCGCGTGAACTTCCCGACGTTCCCGCGGGATCGACCTTGCGCTTCCACCGGCTGTTCCAGAAGCTGGACGAGCACCCCGCCTGACCGGGCGGGCGGCCCCGACGGGCCCCGTGCCCGATCGGGCACGCGACCTGAACGGCCATACGCACGACGGGCGGTGGCTACCGTTCCTTGACCCGCTCTTGGGAAAACCATGCCCCTGACATGAACCGATCAGCGAAAGAGTGTCGCTCTGCGGTACGAGCCGTACGGATAGCGGCGACACCGCACTTCGCGACAACTCGCTTCGCATGGGGGTTTCATGAGATTTGAGCGCAAGAGAACGCGTGTGGGACTGGTGGCGGCCGCCGCGCTGCCCCTGGTCGCCGGCGCGCTCGCGCTTGGCACCCAGTCCGCCACGGCCGACCAGCCCAGCGGACGCCAACTCCTCTCCGGCACCAAGCCGCAGTGGGCCACCACCCAGGCAGACAAGGGCGCGACCGCGAACACCGGCAAGGTGTCCGTCCGCGTCTATCTGGCCGGACGGGACGCGAAGGGCCTCGCGGCCTACGCCAAGTCCGTCTCGGATCCGAACTCGGCTGACTACGGTCACTATCTGACCACCGCGCAGACCCAGTCGCGCTACGGTGCGACGAAGGCCCAGATAGCCGAGGTCACCGACTGGCTGAAGTCCTCCGGCCTGAAGGTGACCGCGACCTCCCAGCACTACATCGCCGTGACCGGTGACGTGGCCGCCGCGGAGAAGGCTTTCGGCACCCAGCTCCACAACTACTCCAAGGCGGGCCACACTTACCACGCCCCGGCGACCACGGCGTCCGCGCCCGCCTCGCTCAAGGGCGCGGTGCTGACCGTCACCGGCCTGGACAACGCACCCAAGAAGTCCAGCCACGACGACACGCTGCCGCCTCCGGACGCGGTCTTCAAGAACGCCGGACCCTTCTCCACGTACTTCGGCTCGAACACCAACAACAAGCTCCCCAACGCGTACGGCACCAAGGCGCCTTACGCGATCAAGGGCTACACCGGTGAGCAGCTCCGTGCCGCGTACGGCGCCGGCAAGTACACCGGCAAGGGCGTGACGGTGGCCATCACCGACGCGTACGCCTCGCCGACCATCGCCGCCGACGCCTCGCAGTACGCCAAGCGCAACGGCGACCAGAAGTACAAGAAGGGCCAGCTCTCGCAGGTCCTGCCGAGCGAGTTCACCAACACCGACGAGTGCGGCGCGTCCGGCTGGTACGGCGAGGAGACGCTCGACGTCGAGGCCGTGCACGCGGTCGCCCCCGACGCGAACATCGTCTACCTCGGCGCGGCCTCCTGCTACGACGACGACTTCCTCGACACCCTCAACAAGGTCGTGGACGGCCACCTGGCCGACATCGTCTCCAACTCGTGGGGCGACGTCGAGGCCAACGAGACCCCGGACGTGGCCGCGGCCTACGACCAGGTCTTCCAGCAGGGCGCTGTCGAGGGCATCGGCTTCTACTTCTCCTCCGGTGACAACGGCGACAACGTCGCCTCCACCGGTGTGAAGCAGGCCGACACCCCCGGAAACTCCGACTGGGCCACCTCCGTCGGCGGCACCTCGCTGGCGGTCGGCAAGAACGACAAGTACAAGTGGGAGACCGGCTGGGGCACCGAGCGCGCCCCGCTGTCGGCCGACGGCAAGTCCTGGGTGGGCTTCCCCGGCCCGTACACCTCGGGCGCGGGCGGCGGCACCAGCAAGCTGTACGCGCAGCCGTACTACCAGCGCGGCGTCGTCCCCGACTCGCTGGCGCTCGCCAACGGCGGCACCGTCAAGCAGCGTGTCGAGCCCGACATCGCCGCGGTCGCCGACCCGAACACCGGCTTCCTCGTCGGTCAGACCCAGACCTTCCCCGACGGGTCGCTCCAGTACAGCGAGTACCGGATCGGCGGCACCTCGCTCGCCGCGCCGGTGATCGCGGGCGTCCAGGCGCTGTCGCAGCAGGCCCGTAACGGCATCGCGATCGGCTTCGCCAACCCGCTCATCTACAACAAGTACGGCACGTCCGCGTACCACGACGTGACCGACCACCCGCTGGGCCAGGGCCAGGGTCTCGCCGTCGTGCGTGTCGACTTCGCGAACGCCTTCGACGCCTCGGACGGCACGATCACCTCGCTCCGTACCCTCGGTGCGGACGCGTCGCTGCACGCCACGGTCGGCTATGACGACGTCACCGGCGTCGGCACCCCGGGTGCCGACTACGTGAAGTCGTACCTGCCGCCGAAGAAGAACGGCAAGCACTGAACGGTGTGACGCGGTTCTGAGAACGGTGTGACGCGGTTCTGGTCCGACGCGCCTCCGCGTTTCGGACATGGTTCTACGCCGATCCGGCGCGGATCCGAGGCGTGCGGACGCGCTTCGGAAGCGTTTCGGACGCGGTGAAGCGGGGCCCGTACCGGGGAGCGATCCTCGGTGCGGGCCCCGCCCCCGCTGCGGTAACCTGATGCCATGCGAGCTGTGAGCCTCCTGCTTAGCGAGCCGCGCTGACCGAGAACCCCGTCAGTGCGGCACCCCTCCTGCGCGAGGGGCTTTTTTGTTTCCGCAGGCAGCGACGGGCAGCAGGCTTCCGGGCCGCAGCCGTCAAGACATCGATGGAGTACCGAGGACGATGAGCGAGATCACCCCGGCCGCCGAGACGGCTGCGCCCCACCGCTACACGGCCGAACTGGCCGCGGACATCGAGGGCCGCTGGCAGGACTTCTGGCAGGCCCACGGCACCTACGAGGCGCCGAACCCCAGCGGCGACCTGGACGGCGACCCCGAGACGGCCGCGCGCCCCAAGAAATTCATCATGGACATGTTCCCGTACCCCTCGGGCGCGGGACTGCACGTCGGCCACCCGCTGGGCTACATCGCGACCGACGTCTACGCCCGCCACCAGCGGATGACCGGCCACAATGTGCTGCACACCCTGGGCTTCGACGCCTTCGGCCTGCCCGCCGAGCAGTACGCCGTACAGACCGGCACCCACCCGCGGGTCACCACCGAGGCCAACATCGTCACGATGACGGCGCAACTGCGGCGGCTGGGCCTGGGCCACGACAAGCGCCGCTCCTTCGCCACGATCGACCCCGAGTACTACCGCTGGACCCAGTGGATCTTCCTGCGGATCTTCAACTCCTGGTACGACGAGGAGGCCGCCCGCGCCCGCCCGATCAGCGAGCTGGTCGAGCAGTACGAGGGCGGCGTCCGCGCGACCCCCGACGGCCGCGCGTGGGCGGAGCTGACCGTCGCCGAGCGCGCCGGTGTCCTGGACGGCCACCGGCTGGCGTACGTCGCCCAGTCGCCGGTCAACTGGTGCCCCGGACTGGGCACCGTGCTGGCCAACGAGGAGGTCACCGCCGACGGCCGTTCCGAGCGCGGCAACTTCCCCGTCTTCAAGGCCAATCTGCGCCAGTGGATGATGCGCATCACCGCGTACGCCGACCGGCTGCTGGACGACCTGGACCTGCTGGACTGGCCCGAGGCCATCAAGCAGCAGCAGCGCAACTGGATCGGGCGCAGCGAAGGCGCGCGCGTCGACTTCCCCGTGGCCGGCGCCGACCGCCCGATCACGGTCTTCACCACCCGTCAGGACACGCTGTTCGGCGCCACCTATATGGTGCTGGCCCCCGAGCACGACCTGGTGGACGCGATCGTCCCCGACGCCTGGCCCGAGGGCACCCACCAGGTGTGGACCGGCGGCCACGCCACGCCCGCGGAGGCCGTCGCCGCCTACCGCAAATTCGCCTCCTCGAAGTCCGACGTGGAGCGGCAGGCCGACGCCAAGGAGAAGACAGGCGTCTTTACCGGCGCCTTCGCCGTAAACCCCGTCAGCGGTGAAAATGTCCCCGTCTTCATCGCGGACTACGTGCTGATGGGCTACGGCACCGGCGCCATCATGGCCGTGCCCGCCCACGACGCCCGCGACTTCGCCTTCGCCCGCGCCTTCGAACTGCCGATGCGCTGCGTCGTGGCCCCCACCGACGGCCGCGGCACCGACCCTGCCCAGTGGGACGACGCCTTCGGGTCGTACGACGCGACGATCGTCAACTCGGCCGGGTCCGGGGTGTCCCTGGACGGCCTGGGCGTGGTCGAGGCGAAGGCCGTGATCACCGCCTGGCTGGCCGAGCGCGGCATCGGCGAGGGCACCGTCAACTACCGGCTGCGCGACTGGCTGTTCAGCCGTCAGCGCTACTGGGGCGAGCCCTTCCCCGTCGTCTACGACGAGGACGGCGTCGTGCACGCGCTGCCCGACTCGATGCTGCCCGTCGCCCTGCCCGAGGTCGACGACTACAGCCCCCGCACCTTCGACCCCGACGACGCGGACACCTCCCCGGAGCCGCCGCTGTCGCGCAACGAGGACTGGGTGACGGTCGAGCTGGACCTGGGCGACGGCGTCCGCACGTACCGCCGCGAGACCAACACCATGCCCAACTGGGCCGGTTCCTGCTGGTACGAGCTGCGCTACCTGGACCCGCACAACAGCGAGCGGCTGGTCGACCCGGCCATCGAGCAGTACTGGATGGGCCCGCGCGAGGGGCAGCCCGCGGGCGGCGTCGACCTGTACGTCGGCGGCGCCGAGCACGCGGTGCTGCACCTGCTGTACGCCCGTTTCTGGCACAAGGTGCTGCACGACCTGGGCCACGTCTCGTCCGTGGAGCCGTTCCACCGGCTGTTCAACCAGGGCATGATCCAGGCGTTCGTCTACCGTGACGCGCGCGGCATCGCGGTGCCCGCCGTCGAGGTCGAGGAGCGGGACGGCGGCTGGTTCTACCAGGGCGAGCCCGTCAGCCGTGTGCTGGGCAAGATGGGCAAGTCCCTGAAGAACGCCGTGACGCCCGACGAGATCTGCGCCGAATACGGCGCCGACACCCTGCGCCTGTACGAGATGGCGATGGGCCCGCTGGATGTCTCCCGCCCCTGGGACACCCGCGCGGTCGTCGGCCAGTACCGGCTGTTGCAGCGCCTGTGGCGCAATGTCGTGGACGAGGCCACCGGCGCGGTGACCGTCTCCGAGGCCGAGCCCGACGAGGCCACGCTGCGCGCGCTGCACAAGGCGATCGACGGTGTCACCGGCGATATGGCGGGCCTGCGCTTCAACACCGCCATCGCCAAGATCACCGAACTGAACAACCACCTGACGAAGACGGGCGGCCCCGTGCCGCGCGCCATCGCCGAGCCCCTGGTGCTGCTGATCGCGCCCCTGGCGCCGCACATCGCCGAGGAGCTGTGGAGCAGGCTGGGACACACTTCCTCCCTGGTGCACGAGCCCTTCCCGGTCGCCGACCCCGCCCTGGCGCAGGACGAGGCCGTCGTGTGCGTCGTCCAGATCAAGGGCAAGGTCAGGGCACGGTTGGAGGTTCCTCCGACCATTTCCGACACCGAGCTGGAGGCTCAGGCGCTGGCCGACCCGGCCGTCGTCGCGGCGCTGGGCGGTGCGGCGGTGCGCAAGGTGATCGTGCGGGCGCCGAAGCTGGTCAACATCGTGGTGTGAGGCGGCGGCTTCTTCGCAGGGGGCGCCGCCTCGCGGAGGGCGACCCTTAAGGGGCAGGTTGGGGGATCGGCCGGATCCCGCGGCCTGCCCCTCCCGTTTACGGTGGAGACGTCTACGGTGGATGGTGGAGTGTCCGCCGTTCGAGGTTGGAGGAGAGCGCCCGTGGAAATCGCAGGCTTCGTCGTCCTGGTGCTCTTCCTCGCCTTCGTCACGCTCGGGGTCGTGGCCACCGTCAAGACGGTGCGCGCCGCGCGCCGCGGTGTCGCCCGCGCCTCGGCCCAGGCGCGCCGCGCCATCGAGGACACCCAGCTCAAGGCCCGCCGCTACACCACCACCGGCCCCGCGGGCCAGGTCGCGCAGCTCCGTATCGACCTGCGCACCGCCATCGACAGCACCTTCCGCGCCCTCGAACACGACCCGTCGCTGACGGAGGCCGCCGGTCTCATGGCGCGCCTCAACGACCACGCCCGCACCCTCGACCGCGAGCTGGCCCTCCTGGAGCGCGAGCCCGACCGAGCCCGCCTCGCCGCGCTCCTCCCCGACCTCTCCACCCGCGCCCACCGCATCACCCACTCCGCGGACTCCCTGCGCTGGGCCGCCCAGGACCGCGCCCACCAGTTCGCCTCCGACGACCTCACCGCCCTCCGCCACCAGATCGACATCGAATCGGCCGCCCTCCGCCACTGGGAGCCGGCGGCTCCGCCGAAGCTGAGCCCGACTGCGGAGTAGGCCCTTTGGCGGGGTGCGAGGGGTGAGCTGTTGGCGGGGTGTCAGGGGTGAGCCGTTGGCGGTTGTGGCAGGCGTGAGCCCTCGGAGGGCCGCCAGGGGTGAGCCTTTGGCGGGCCGCCAGAAGCCGAATGCGGCCCGTCCGGCGTGTGCGGCCGAAGCCCGAGCCTGGCGGGGGTGCCAGAAGCGACGCGTCAACCCGTCCGGCGTGTGCGGGCGGGCCCCGGGGCTGGGGCGGGGCGCCGGAAGCGAACCATCAGCCCGTCAGGCGTTTGTGGGGCACCTCCCGGCGGCAGCCGGGGGAGAGCGGCCCGCCCGGCAGTGAGGGCCCGAGTACCGCCCCGACCTGCGCACCGGTAACCTCCCCGTCATGTCCCCGCATGTCGCCATCGTCACGGATTCCACGGCCTACCTCCACCCCGAGGCCGTGCGCCGGCACAACATCTCCGTCGTGCCGCTCACCGTGGTCATCGGCGACGAAGCCCTCGAAGAGGGCACCGAAATCTCCGCCCCCGCCGTGGCACGAGCCCTCCAGCGGCGACATCCGGTCACCACCTCCCGTCCGTCCCCGGCCGAATTCGCCGCCGTCTACGAGGCCGTCGCGGACGCGGGCGCGGAGGCGATCGTCTCGCTCCACCTGTCCGGCGAGTTCTCCGGCACCTACGACGCGGCGCTGCTCGCGGCGAAGGAGGCGGCGGTACCGGTGCGGGTGGTCGACACCGGAATGGTCGCGATGGCGCTCGGCTTCACCGTCCTCGCGGCGGCCGAGACGGCGGAAGCGGGCGGCACCCCGGACGACATCGTCGCCGCCGCCGAGAAGCGGGCCGACGCCACCTCCGCGTACTTCTACGTCGACACGCTGGACTATCTGCGCCGGGGCGGCCGGATCGGCGCCGCCCAGGCGCTGTTCGGTTCCGCACTCGCCGTGAAGCCGCTGCTGCGCCTCGTCGACGGCCGGATCGAGCTGATGGAGAAGGTCAGGACGGCCTCCAAGGCGATCACCCGGCTGGAGGAGATCGTCGTCGAGCAGGCGGGCACCCGCCGGGTGACCCTCGCCGTCCACCACCTCGCCTCGGCCGACCGCGCGGCGGCCCTCGCGGACCGGCTGCGGGAGCGGGTGCCGGGCCTCGACGACCTGGTGGTCAGCGAGGTGGGCGCGGTGATCGGCGCGCACACCGGGCCGGGGCTGCTCGGGGTCGTCATCTCGCCGCACTGAGCGGGGTGGGTGCCCGTTGGGGGCATGGGGCTTCGGCGGCGTGGGCGACCTGCGCGGTGTGAGCGGTGTGAGCGGTGTGAGCGGTGTGAGCGGTGTGCGCGGCCTGCGCGATGCGCGCGGTGTGAGCGGTCGGCGGGGCCGTCGGCCGGGGGCCTGAATCACCCTCACGGGTGACGGAGTTATCCACAATCGCCGAGTTGTCCACAGATTCAGACCAAGATCGTCTTTCGGCGGTGATCGGGTCCAGCATCGGACCCATGAACTCTCTGGAACCGATCCGCACCGCCATCCGTCCGCAACGAAAGTCCGGCCCCGACCCGGCCGAGGTGCGCGAACGCGCCGCCGCGCTGTTCGGTACGGCGGTGGAGCGCGGCGCGCGGGAAGGGCCGCCGGGGGCGCGGTCGGAACCACCGGAACGGTCGGGGTCGTCGCCTGAGTCCACGCCTGAGCCCTCGCCTGAGTCCACGCCTGCGCTCTCGGCCAAGCCCTCGCCTGAGCCGCTGCCGCTGCCGCTGCCTCTGTCCGAGCGGCCCGCGGTGGCCGAGGAACCGACCGGTCCGGTACGACGCCTGCGCACCTGGCTCTTCGTCCGCTGCGGGCTGGAGTTCAAGACGGTGCTGGCGTTGGTGGCCGTACTGGTCATCGCGGGTGGCCTCGCGGTGCAGCACTTCGTGGCGGGCCGCCCCCGGACGATCGCGGTGCCGCCGCCGCTGTCGTCGTCGGGGAGGCCGCTAACGGCCGTGGGCGCCTCGGCCATGGCGTCGGCGGCCACGACCACCCCCGCGCCGAAACTCACCGTGGACATCGCGGGCAAGGTCGCCAAGCCGGGGCTACGGCGGCTTCCTTCCGGCTCGCGCGTCGCCGACGCCCTCTCCGCCGCCGGCGGCGCCCTCCCCGGCACGGACACCAGCACCCTCAACCTCGCCCGCCCCCTCACCGACGGCGAACAGATCCTGGTCGGCATCGCCCCGGCCCCCGGTGCCCCGGCCGATCCCGGCGACCCCGCAGCCGCCGCCCCCGCCTCCCCGGTCAGCCTCAACTCCGCCACCGCCGCCCAACTCGACGCCCTGCCCGGCGTCGGCCCCGTCCTCGCCCAGCACATCCTCGACTTCCGCACCCAGCACGGCTCCTTCACCTCCGTCGACCAACTGCGCCAAGTCCCCGGCATCGGTGACCGCAAATTCACCACCCTCAAGCCCCTGGTCCACCCATGACCCGCCCCGTGCCCGGCAGCGACGACCCGGAGGGCGCTGGGCCCGCGGCGAGCGAGCGGGCCGCTGTGCACGCGGCGGCGGCTTCGCGGCTCGGGGCCGCGAACCCACGGCAGGAGGGACCGCCGGATTGGCGGTTGGTGTGCCCCGCGGTCGCGGCGTGGGGCGGGGCGGCGGTCGGGCCGGGACTGGGGACGCGCGTCGGGATCGGGGTGGTGCTGGCGGCGCTCCTCGCGGGCGCGGCGCTGTTGATGGCGGCAGGCGTGAGGGGCGGCGGGCGGCGGGAGTTGGGGGCGGCGCTGGCGGCGGTGGTGCTGTGCGGGGCGGTGGGGGCGGGCGCGGCCGTGCTCGGGGAGGCGGACCGGTATCGGGGGCCGGTGGCGGGGATGGCCGAGCGCGGGGCGGTGGCGGAGGTCGAGCTGCGGGTGACAGGCGACCCGACGGAGGCCCGCCCACGGGTCCGGGGAGCCGCCCAGGCGCCACGGACGGCCGTCGTCGGGGGAGAGGCGTTACGGGTCGGCGGCACGCGCGTCCGGACGCCGGTGGTGGTGCTGGCCGAGGGGGACGTCGGGCGGTGGCTGAAGCTGCTGCCGTCCACGACGATCGCGGTCACGGCCCGGCTGGCCCCGGCGGACCGGCCGGGGGACAGGGCCGCCGCCCTGCTCAAGGCGCAGGGACCGCCGCGCGTCCTGGCACCGCCGAGCCTGCCGCAGCGCGTCGCGGGCCGACTCCGCGCGGGCCTGCGGGAGGCGAGCCGCCCACTGCCCGCGGACGCCCGAGCGCTGCTGCCGGGGCTGGTCGTGGGCGACACCACGGGCCTCACACCCGACCTGAAGGCCGTCTTCCGGGCCACCGACCTCACCCACCTCACGGCCGTCTCCGGAGGCAACCTCACGATCGTCCTGATCCTGCTGATCGGACCGCCGGGTGTGGCGATCAGGGCCGAACGACGCGGCCTGGCCGCCTCCTTGGGGCTGCCGCTCCGGCTGACGGCGCTGCTCGGCACGGGCCTGACGCTCGGATTCGTGCTGGTCTGCCGCCCGGACCCGAGCGTGTTGCGGGCCGCCGCCTGCGGGCTGATCACGCTGCTGGCCATCGGCACCGGCCGCCGCCGGTCCCTGCTCCCGGCGCTGGCCGCGGCGGTGCTGCTGCTGGTGCTGTACGAGCCGGAGCTGGCCCGCTCCTACGGCTTCGCGCTGTCGGTGCTCGCCACGGGCGCGCTGTTGACGCTGGCGCCCCGCTGGAGCGAGGCGTTACGGGCCAGGGGGGTGCCGCCGAGGCTGGCGGAGGCGCTGGCGGCGGCGGGGGCCGCGCAGGCGGTGTGCGGCCCGGTGATCGTGCTGCTGTCGGCTCGCCTCAGCCTGGTCGCGGTGCCGTGCAATCTGCTGGCGGAACCGGCGGTGGGTCCGGCCACGGTCCTCGGGTTCGGGGCACTGGCGCTCGCCCCGGTCGCGTTGCCCGCCGCCCGCGCGCTGGCGTGGCTCGCGGGCTGGCCGACCGGCTGGATCGCGGCGGTGGCCCGGCACGGCGCGGCGCTGCCGGGCGCCGAGGTCGCCTGGCCGGGCGGCTGGGCGGGCGCGGCGCTGCTGGCGGTGCTGACGGCGGCCGTCGTGGTCGGCGGCGGGGTGCTGCGGCGCAGGCCGTGGCTGTGCGTGGTGTGCGCGTTCCTGCTGCTGCTCGCGCTGGTGCGGCCGGTGGAGCTGCCGAGGTTCGTGGCGGGCTGGCCGCCGGGCGGGTGGCGGTTCGCGATGTGCGACGTCGGGCAGGGCGACGCCCTGGCGCTGTCGGCGGGTCCGGGCGCGGCGGTCGTGGTGGACGCGGGGCCGGAGCCGGACAAGGTCGACCGCTGCCTGCGGGACCTGCGCGTCACCTCCGTGCCGCTGCTGATCCTGACGCACTTCCACGCCGACCACGTGGACGGTCTGCCGGGGGTGCTGCGGGGCCGCAGGGTGGGTGCGATCGAGACGACGGTGCTGGGCGAGCCGCCGCGGCAGGCCGGGGCCGTACGGCGGGAAGCGGCGGCGGCCGGGGTGCCGATGGTGCTCGCGGCGGCGGGGGAGCGGCGCGGTCTCGGCCCGCTGGAGTGGCGGGTGCTGTGGCCGCCGCCCAGTGCGGCGGCGCTGCCCGACAACGGGCCGAACGACGCCAGTGTGGCGCTGCTGGTCCGCACCGGAGGTCTGACGCTGCTGCTGATGGGCGACCTGGAACCGGCCGCGCAGGAGCGGCTGTTGGCGCAGGCGCCGGATCTGCCGCGGGTCGATGTCCTGAAGGTGGCGCACCACGGTTCGGCGTATCAGGACGAGGAGCTGTTCGACCGGGTGCGGCCGCGGCTCGCGGTGATCTCGGTCGGCGCGGACAACCCCTACGGTCACCCGGCGGCCCGGACGGTCGCGGCGCTGCGGGCGCTGGGGGCGGTGGTGCTGCGGACGGACACCGACGGGTCGATCGCGGTGGCCGAGGACGGGCGGGGGGAGCTGCGGACGAGCGTGGCCGGGAAGGGGGCAGGGATGTAAAGGATTCTTTGTAAAGGAGTGCTTGTAAGGGAAGCTTTCTAAAGATAGCTTTAGATACATGGAGGACAAGCCGATGGAGTCCAAGGTCCAGCTCACCGACCCGCGCGCCCTGCGCGCCTACGCGCACCCCACGCGGATGTCGCTCGTCGGGCTGCTCCGCCGTGAGGGGCCGTTCACGGCGACGCGGGCCGCGGAGCTGACCGGCGAATCCGTCGCCAGTTGCTCGTACCACCTGCGGATACTCGCCAAATACGGCCTGGTGGAGGAGGCACCGCCAGGACCCGGGCGGGAGAAGCCGTGGCGGGCGACGGCCGAGTTCACGAGTTGGCCCGGCTACTCCGAGGACACGGCGGTCGCGTCGGCGGCCGAGGCGCTGACGGTGGCCGTCGCCGAGAACTACTTCCACCGGATGACGCGGGCCATCGAGACGCGCGGCGCACTGCCCCGGAAGTGGCAGGAGGCCGAGCGCTTCACGGACACGTCCCTGTATGTGACGCCCGACGAACTGACCGCGCTCGGCGAGGAGATCGACGCGCTCCTGGCCCGGTACGCCGACCGGATCAACGACCCGGCCCGCCGCCCCGAGGGCGTCCGGCGGGTGCCCTACCTCCAGATCGGCTACGTCGACCCCGAGCACCCCGAGGACGGCCGCCCTCCGGAACCCGACTCCGAGGAGAGGTGAGCGCCGTGGTGCCGGAACTGCTCAGGCAGCGCCCCTTCCGGCGGTACTGGACGGGCCAGACCGTCTCGCTGCTCGGCGACCAGATCACCTTCCTGGCCATTCCGCTCGCCGCCGTCCTCGTGCTGCACGCCGACGCGGCCCAGATGGGCTGGCTGTCGATGGCGGGCCTGCTGCCCGCGCTGCTGTTCTCGCTCCCGGCCGGGGCCTGGGCCGACCGACGCGGTCGCCGCAGGCAGACCATGATCGCCGTCGACCTGCTGAGGGCGGCCCTGATGGTCTCGCTCCCGGTGGGTTACGCCCTCGGGGTGCTCACCCTGGCGCAGCTCTACGCGGTCGCCTTCGCCGTCGGCACGCTCGCCGTCGTCTTCGACGTCTGCAACGCCACGCTGTTCGTGTCGCTGGTGCGCCCCGAGGAGTACGTGCGGGGCAATTCGCTGACCAGCGGCAGCCGGGCCTTCTCGTTCGTGGCGGGCCCCAGCGTCGGCGGCCTGCTCGTGCAGGTGCTCGCCGCACCGCTCGCGCTGCTCGCCGACGCCTGCTCGTATCTGGTCTCGGCCGTGCTGCTCGCGCGGATAGACCCGGTGGAACCACCGGCCGCGCCGCCGCGCAAAGGGCACTTCACGGCGGGGCTGCGCTTCATCGTCCGCTCCCGCGTGCTGCGCCCGCTCGCGGCGGCGGCTGCGACGGTGAACTTCTTCAACTTCGTCTTCCACACCCTGGTGATCCTCTACGCCGTCGAACAGCTCGGCCTGAACGCGGGGCTGTTGGGCATGGCCATCGGGGCCGGCGCGGTCGGCAGCGTGATCGGCGCGGTGCTCACCGGACGGATCGCCAGGTCGATCGGGGTCGGGCCGACCCTGGTCCTGGGATTCATAGGGTTCCCCGCGCCGCTGATCCTGATCCCGTTGGCGACCGGGCCGACACCGATGCTGCTCGCCGCCTTCTTCGCCGCCGAATTCGCCTCCGGCTTCGGCCTGATGCTGCTCGACATCGCCAGCGGCTCCTTGCAGAGCGCCGTCATACCCGACGCCCTGCGCTCACGGGTCAGCGGCGCCTTCCGCACCGTCAACTACGGTGTCCGCCCGCTCGGCGCGCTCGTCGGCGGCACCCTCGGCAGCGCGATCGGACTGCGCCCGACGCTGTGGATCGCCACCGTCGGCGGCCTGCTCAGCGTGCTGTGGCTGCTGCCCTCGCCGATACCGCGCATACGCGAACTCCCCGACGAGGAGCCCGACCCGGCGGCGGAAGCGCAAGCGGAGACGGAAGCGGCGGCGGATCGGAAGGCGGCGGCAGCGACGTAGGCCCGCGCACGCCGCCCCGCGCAGGCCGCCCCGCGTACCCCGCCCCACTACTCCAGCCAGCCCTCGAACTGCGCGGCCAGCGCGTCCAGCGCCGACGTGTCGAGACGGGCGTCGCTGTCCTCGACGACCACCAGCCACTGGGCGTCCTCGGCGTCGTCCTCGCCCGCGAGGGCGTCCCGGACCAGGTGCGGCTCCTCGCGCAGGGCGAAGCGCGCGGTCAGCAGCTCGGCGACCTCCTCCGCGGCGTCGCGGTCGGGCAGCACCAGCACATGTCGTACGTCGCTCACCGCACCAGTCTCCCCGACGCGGTGCGGCGATGTCCGACCCCCGTGGGATGCTGGGCGGCGATGGCCAGGAAGACTGCTTCAGACGACCCGCTCGCTCCGCTCACGCTCGCCGTGGGCCAGGAGGATCTGCTGCTCGACCGCGCCGTGCGCGAGGTGGTCATGGCGGCCCGCGCGGCCGACGCGGACACCGATGTGCGGGATCTGGCCCCCGAGGCGCTCCAGCCGGGCACGCTGGCGGAGCTGACCAGCCCGTCGCTGTTCGCCGAGCGCAAGGTCGTGGTGGTGCGCAACGCGCAAGACCTGTCGGCGGACACGGTCAAGGACGTCAAGGCGTATCTGGCCGCGCCCGTCGAGGAGATCACGCTGGTCCTGCTGCACGCGGGCGGCGCCAAGGGCAAGGCGCTGCTGGACGCGGCGCGCAAGGCCGGGGCGCGCGAGGTGGCCTGCCCGAAGATGACGAAGCCCGCGGACCGGCTGGCGTTCGTGCGCGGCGAGTTCCGTACGCTGGGCCGCTCCGCGACGCCCGAGGCCACCCAGGCCCTGGTCGACTCGATCGGCAGCGACCTGCGGGAGCTGGCGAGCGCCTGCGCGCAGCTCGTCGCCGACATCGAAGGCACCATCGACGCGGCCGTGGTCGCCCGCTACTACACCGGCCGCGCCGAGGCCACCGGCTTCGAGGTCGCCGACCTCGCCGTCACCGGCCGTACCGCGGAGGCGCTGGAGCGGCTGCGCTGGGCGCTGTCCGTCGGCCAGCCGCTGCCCGGCATCACCTTCGCGCTGGCCTCCGGCGTCCGCGCCATCGGCAAGCTCGCCTCCGCGCCGCGCGGCGCCAACCCCGGCCAGCTCGCCAGGGACCTCGGCATGCCGCCGTGGAAGATCGACCGGGTCAGGCAGCAGATCCGCGGCTGGTCCGCGGACGGCGTCTCGACCGCCCTGCGGGCCGTCGCCGAGGCCGACGCCGCCGTCAAGGGCGGCAGCGCCGATCCCGCCTACGCCCTGGAGAAGGCCGTCGTCACCATCGCCCAGGCGTCCCGCGCCCGCTCCTGACCGGAGACCGGACCGCGCGGCCCTCGGACAGCGCCCCCCGTGCAGCGGCAGCACCCCTCCGACAGCGGCCCTCGTACAACAGAACCGCCCGTCCGGGACTCCCGGACGGGCGGTTCACGTCAGTGCTCTCACTGGGTGCGGTCGCGCCCGCGTGGCGAACGCAGATCGTGCGCGACCGCGGTGGTGCGAAGTGCGGGTCCGGGCGGTAGAGGGGCCGCTGGGTCCGGTTGCCCGCGATGAATCGAAAGAGCGGAGATCAGAGAGCGGAGACCGACTGAGCCAGCGCCGACTTCTTGTTGGCGGCCTGGTTCTTGTGGATGACGCCCTTGCTGACGGCCTTGTCGAGCTTCTTGGCGGCGAGACGAGCGGCCTCGGTGGCCTTCTCGGCGTCACCGGCGGCCACGGCCTCGCGGGTGCGACGGATCGCGGTCTTCAGCTCGGACTTGACGGCCTTGTTGCGCAGGCGCGCCTTCTCGTTGGTCTTGTTCCGCTTGATCTGGGACTTGATGTTCGCCACGAAAGAGCCTTCTCAGGTTCGATTGATACTTGGGTTGCTGCTTGGGGTGTGCTGCTCGGGGTTTGCCGCTTGGTACTGAAACGAGCAGATGCCTCGGGTTAGAGGGCACGAGGCACAGTGCTCCAGGCTACCAGCCGTTCACAGGACGGCCCAAACCGGTGCCGGTGCCGCAACCATGGGACGATAGCCCTTACGCCAGCCCCGCTCGCCCCGAGCAACCAGCCCGCCCGACCCGAGAAAATGGACCCTGCGTGCCCGCGACCCCTTCCCATGTGCCGGAGCCGAGCCGTACCGACCCGGCGTTGATCCGCAACTTCTGCATCATCGCGCACATCGACCACGGCAAGTCCACCCTCGCCGACCGGATGCTCCAGCTCACCGGCGTCGTCGACGCACGCCAGATGCGCGCCCAGTACCTCGACCGGATGGACATCGAGCGCGAGCGGGGCATCACGATCAAGTCGCAGGCCGTCCGGCTGCCCTGGGCGCCGACCACGGGCGACGGCACCGGCAGCACGCACATCCTGAACATGATCGACACCCCGGGCCACGTCGACTTCACCTACGAGGTCTCGCGGTCGCTGGCCGCCTGCGAGGGGACGGTCCTGCTGGTCGACGCGGCGCAGGGCATCGAGGCGCAGACCCTCGCCAACCTCTACCTGGCGATGGAGAACGACCTGACGATCGTTCCCGTGCTGAACAAGATCGACCTGCCGGCCGCCCAGCCGGAGAAGTTCTCCGAGGAGCTGGCCAACCTCATCGGCTGCGACCCCTCCGATGTGCTCAAGGTCTCGGCGAAGACCGGCGTCGGCGTGGACGCGCTGCTCGACCGGGTGGTCCAGGACGTGCCGCCGCCGGTCGGCGTCGCCGACGCGCCCGCCCGCGCGATGATCTTCGACTCGGTCTACGACTCCTACCGGGGCGTGGTCACCTACGTCCGTGTCATCGACGGCCAGCTCACCAAGCGTGAGCGGATCAAGATGATGTCCACCGGCGCCACCCACGAGCTGCTGGAGATCGGCGTCTCGTCGCCCGAGATGAAGCCGCACGACGGCCTCGGCGTCGGCGAGGTCGGCTATCTGATCACGGGTGTGAAGGACGTACGGCAGTCCAAGGTCGGTGACACCATCACCACCTTGAACCGCGGCGCGACCGAGGCGCTGGGCGGCTACAAGGACCCCAAGCCCATGGTGTTCTCCGGCCTCTACCCGCTGGACGGCTCCGACTACCCCGAGCTGCGCGAGGCGCTGGACAAGCTCCAGCTCAACGACGCGGCGCTGGTCTACGAGCCGGAGACGTCCGCCGCCCTCGGCTTCGGCTTCCGCGTCGGCTTCCTCGGCCTGCTGCACCTCGACGTGATCCGCGAGCGCCTGGAGCGCGAATTCGGCCTCGACCTGATCGCGACCGCGCCCAACGTGGTCTACCGCGTCGTCATGGAGGACCGCACCGAGTACACGGTCACCAACCCCAGCGAGTTCCCCGAGGGCAAGATCGCCGAGGTCTACGAGCCGGTGGTCAGGGCGACGGTGCTGGCGCCCACCGAGTTCATCGGCGCGATCATGGAGCTGTGCCAGAACCGGCGCGGCTCGCTGCTCGGCATGGACTACCTCTCCGAGGACCGGGTCGAGATCCGCTACACCCTGCCGCTGGCCGAGATCGTCTTCGACTTCTTCGACAACCTGAAGTCCAAGACCCGCGGCTACGCCTCGCTCGACTACGAGCCCACCGGCGAGCAGAGCGCCGACCTGGTCAAGGTCGACATCCTGCTGCACGGCGACAAGGTGGACGCCTTCTCCGCGATCACCCACAAGGACAAGGCGTACGCGTACGGCGTCCGGCTGGTGGCCAAGCTGCGCGAGCTGATCCCGCGGCAGAACTTCGAGGTGCCGATCCAGGCCGCCATCGGCGCCCGCGTGATCGCCCGCGAGACCGTCCGCGCCATCCGCAAGGACGTGCTGGCCAAGTGCTACGGCGGTGACATCTCGCGTAAGCGCAAGCTGCTGGAGAAGCAGAAGGAAGGCAAGAAGCGGATGAAGATGGTCGGCAACGTGGAGGTGCCGCAGGAGGCGTTCATCGCCGTCCTGTCGACCGACTCCGAGGGCGAGTCGAAGGCGAAGAAGTAGAAGAAGCAGGTGAGGGGCGGGGTCCGGGGCCGAAGCGGCAGGGGATGAGGCGAACGGGGCATCCGGGGCAACCGGCGGGCCTTCCCCTCTTACGCGCCGGGCGTCGGCCCTCTACCCTGATCCGACGTAGGTTACTGGTGAGTTAAGAACACAGGCGCGGGCCCGGAGGTTGTCGTGACCGACACACAGACGTTGATCGAGAATCGGCCGCCCTCCGTGGCGACGCTCTTTCTGGAGCGCGTGACGGCGACCCCCGACGCGGAGGCGTACCGCTTCCCCGTCCCGTCCGAGAGCGGCCAGGGCCCCGACACCTGGCAGGCGCTCACCTGGGGCGCCGCCGCCGAGCGGGTCTACGCCATCGCCGCCGGCCTGATGGACCTCGGCATCCGGCCCGAGGAGCGGGTGGCGATCTCGTCCAACACCTCGGTCGACTGGATCCTCGCCGACCTGGGCATCCTGTGCGCGGGCGCGGCCACCACCACCGTCTACCCGAGCACCAACGCCGACGAGACCGCGTTCATCCTCGCCGACTCCGGCAGCCGCGTCCTGATCGCGGAGAACGCGGCGCAGCTCGCCAAGGCCCGCGAGCGCCGCGCCGAGCTGCCCGAGCTGACGCATGTCGTGGTCATGGACGCGGCCGGGGCGGCCGACACGGACGGCGACGGCTGGGTGCTGTCGCTCGACGAGCTGATCAAGCGCGGCGCCGCCTACCTGGAGCAGCACCCGGCCGCCGTCACCGACGCCGTCGCCGCCATCACCAAGGACCAGCTCGCCACCCTCATCTACACCTCCGGCACCACGGGCCGCCCCAAGGGCGTCCGGCTGCCGCAGGACTGCTGGGCGTACATGGCGCGCGCCATCGAGGCGATCGGGCTGCTCGACGAGAACGACGTGCAGTACCTGTGGCTGCCCCTCGCGCACGTCTTCGGCAAGGTGCTGACCGCCGGGCACATCACCGTCGGCCACGTCACCGCCGTCGACGGCCGCGTCGACAAGATCATCGAGAATCTGCCGGTCGTCCAGCCGACCTACATGGCCGCCGTGCCGAGGATCTTCGAGAAGGTCTACAACGGGGTCGCCGCCAAGGCCAGGGCGGGCGGCGGCGCCAAGTACAAGATCTTCCTGTGGGCGGCCGAGGTCGCCCGCGAGTACGCCAAGGCCGCGCAGAACAGCATGCGGCTGACCGGTGTCCCGACCGTGCCGGTCGGCCTGCGCACCAAGCACGCGATCGCCGACAAGCTCGTCTACGCCAAGATCCGCGAGGCGTTCGGCGGGAAGCTGCGCGCCTGCGTGTCCGGCTCGGCCGCGCTCGCCCCCGAGATCGGCTACTTCTTCTCCGGCGCCGGAATCCACATCCTGGAGGGCTACGGCCTCACCGAGTCCAGCGCCGCCAGCTTCGTCAACCCCGGCGAGTCCTACCGCACCGGCACCGTCGGCAAGGCGCTGCCCGGCCTGGAGGTCCGGATCGCCGAGGACGGCGAGATCCTGCTGCGCGGCCCCGGCATCATGCAGGGCTACCACGGGCTGCCCGAGAAGACCGCCGAGGTGCTGGAGTCCGACGGCTGGTTCCACACCGGCGACATCGGCGAACTGTCGCCCGACGGCTTCCTGAAGATCACCGACCGCAAGAAGGACCTGATCAAGACCTCGGGCGGCAAGTACATCGCGCCCGCCGAGGTCGAGGGACAGTTCAAGGCGGTGTGCCCCTTCGTCAGCAACGTCCTGGTCGTCGGCGGCGGCCGGAATTTCTGTACGGCGCTGCTCGCCCTCGACGAGCCCACCATCCTCGTCTGGGCCGCGGAGCACGGCCTCGAAGGCCGCTCGTACGCCGATGTCGTCGGCACCGACGAGGTCCGCGAACTCATCGCCGGCTACGTCCAGCGCGTCAACGACAACCTCCAGCGCTGGCAGCAGATCCGCGAATTCCGCGTCCTGCCGCGCGACCTCGACATCGAGCACGGCGACCTCACCCCGAGCCTGAAGCTCAAGCGCCCGGTCGTCGAGCGCGAATTCGCCCCGCTGATCGAGGAGATGTACGCCGGAGCGCGCGAGGCGTAAGCCCCCGCGAGCGGCGCGCAGGGTACCCCTCGCGGGCGCGCCGCGCCCGGAGTTGGCCGGGCGGGGACCGATTCGGGGGACCCCGGGGGTCACGCGGCGCGTTCGGACGGGTTCGGTGTGTCACGGTGTGTGCGTTGTCGCCGCATCCTCGGGAGCCGCCTGTGAGGCTCGACCCGCCACGCCCCCGCGAGGGCACCGGCACCCGTACCGCCAGCACCCGTACCGGCGCCGGTATCAGCACCGGCACCGCTTCCGGCACCACGCTGCCCGGCAATCAGCTCGCGGCGGGCGCCGCCCGGCGCTTCCTGCGGGCCGCGCTCGCCGACTGGACGAGCCAGGGCCTGCCGGAGGCCGCCGCGTTCACCGAACAGGTCGTGGACGACGCGATCCTGCTGGTCAGCGAGCTGGTGACCAACGCGGTGATCCACGCGGGCACCACCGTCGACGTCCTGTGCCGACTGGAGACGAGAGCGCAGGCGGCGGCGGAGGCGTTCGGGGACAGCGGGGCGCGGGAGCCCGGTCTGGTGATCGAGGTGTCCGACCAGTACCCGGCACGGGTGCTGCGCGGCGACGACCGGCCGGACCCCGGCGACCACAGGGAAGGCGGTCGCGGCCTGCAACTCGTCGCCGCCCTGTCCGACGCCTGGGGCATCAGCTACCGCCGCGACCGTAAAACCGTCTGGTGCCGCCTCGACCTCACCGGCCCGCCCCCGGCCGCAGGAAGTGAAGAGAGCGAAGACGAGAGCGAGGAGCCGCTACGGCGCGGCCTGCGGGCCGCCGAGATCCTGGCGCCCGCGCGCTCCGGCTCCGCCCGGAAAGCGGACTCCGACTGGATCAACCGCGGCTCCCTGTCCTTCCTCGCCGAGGCGTCCGACCTGCTCGCGGGCCAGCTCGACGAGGACAACGTGGCCGTGCTGGCGACCCAGCTCCTCGTGCCGCGGCTCGCGGACTGGTGCGCGGTCTGGCTCTACGGGACCGGCGGCCGGCCACGGCTGTCCAGCGTCTGGCACGGCGCGGAGCACCGTATCGACGGCCTGCGCGCCGTACTGGAGAAAACCCCGCCCCCGCCGGGCCTGCGCTCCGGCACCCGCCTCGGCGGCGCCATGCCGTGGCCCTGGCCGGCCACCGACGACATGTGGGAGCACGGCGGCGCGCTGGCCGTACCGCTGGTCGCCGCCGGGCGCTGGCACGGCACGCTACTGCTCGGCCGCACCGGCCTGCTCGGTCTGCCGGGCGAGGTCGTCGGCCTGGTCGAGGACTTCGGGCGCCGGGTCGCGCTCGCCGTGGACACCGCGCGGCAGTACGCCCGCCAGGCGATGATCAGCACCGTCCTGCAACGCGGCCTGCTGCCGCCCGCCGCGGGCCGCATCCCCGGCGTCGACCACGCCGTGGTGTACGAGCCCACGGCCGGCGACTGGGTCGGCGGCGACTTCTACGACCTGTTCCCCGCGGGCGACGGCCGCTGGTGCTTCGCCCTCGGCGACGTCTGCGGCAACGGCCCCGAGGCCGCCTCGCTGACCGGTATCGCCCGCCCGGTCCTGCGGCTGCTGGCCCGCGAGGGCTACGGCGTCCCCGACGTCCTCGACCGCCTCAACAAGGCGCTCGCCGACGAGGCCGCCACCGCCCTGATCGGCGAGACCGGCGACTGGGAGGGCGGCCAGGCCCGCTTCCTGTCGCTGCTCTACGGCGAGATCGTGCCGTACGCCACAGGGCGCGGCGCCCGCTGCACGCTCGCCTCGGCCGGCCACCCGCTGCCGCTGGTCCTCACCCCGGACGGGCGGGTACGCGAGGCCGCGAGCCCGCAGATGCTGCTCGGCATCGGCGACGACACACGGTACGACTGCGAGTCCTTCGACCTCACCCCCGGCGAGACACTGCTGTGCGTCACCGACGGCGTCACCGAACGCCGCCGCGGGCACCGGCAGTTCGACGACGACGACGGCCTGGCGGCGGCGCTCGGCGGCTGCGTGGGGCTCAACGCCGTCGCCGTCGCGGAACGCATCAGGCGCGCGGTCCACGAGTACGACGACGCGCCGCCCGCCGACGACCTGGCGCTGCTGGTCCTCCAGGCGAGGTGAGCGCGCCGGGACCGGCGTCCGAGCGGGACGGGACCGGGACCCGAGCGAGGCCGGGACCCGGACCCGAGCGGGACCGGGGCCGCGACCCGAGCGAGGCCGGCGACCGCGCGGATTCGGGCACCTCGCGCGTACCGGATACTGGACAGATGCCTTCCGTACTGCCTGATGGTGAGCCCGTGCCCGCGGACGGGACGCTGCCCGCGCACGCGCTCGACGGGGCGGCGGACCGGCCGCTCGGCTTCTACCTGCACGTGCCGTACTGCGCGACGCGCTGCGGCTACTGCGACTTCAACACCTACACCGCCACCGAATTGCGCGGCTCGGGCGGCGCCCTGGCCTCCCGCGAGAACTACGCGGACGTGCTCACCGACGAGATCCGGCTGGCCAGGAAGGTCCTGGGCGACGACCCGCGCCCGGTCGAGACGGTCTTCGTCGGCGGCGGCACCCCGACGCTGCTGCCCGCCGCCGACCTCGTCCGCGCCCTGGCCGCGATCCGCGACGAATTCGGCCTCGCCGACGGCGCCGAGATCACCACGGAGGCCAACCCGGAGTCCGTCGACCCCGGCTACCTCGCGGAACTGCGCGCGGGCGGCTTCAACCGGGTGTCGTTCGGGATGCAGAGCGCGCGGCAGCACGTACTGAAGGTGCTGGACCGCACCCATACCCCGGGGCGGCCCGAGGCATGCGTCGCCGAGGCGCGCGCCGCCGGATTCGAGCACGTCAACCTCGACCTGATCTACGGCACGCCGGGGGAGTCCGACGACGACTGGCGCGCCTCCCTGGACGCGGCCGTCGCCGCGGGTCCCGACCACGTGTCCGCGTACGCGCTGATCGTCGAGGAGGGCACGCGGCTCGCCCGGCGGATCCGGCGCGGCGAGGTGCCCATGACCGACGACGACGTGCACGCCGACCGCTACCTCATCGCGGACGAGCGGCTGGCCGCCGCGGGCTTCACCTGGTACGAGGTCTCCAACTGGGCCACCACCCCCGCCGGGCGCTGCACCCACAACGAGCTGTACTGGACCGGCGCCGACTGGTGGGGCGCGGGGCCCGGCGCCCACAGCCACGTCGGCGGCGTGCGCTGGTGGAACGTCAAGCACCCCGGCGCCTACGCGCAGGCCCTCGGCGAAGGACGCTCACCCGGCGCCGGGCGGGAGATCCTCACCGCGGAGGACCGCCGCGTCGAGCGCGTCCTGCTGGAACTGCGCCTCGCCGACGGCTGCCCCCTCGACCTCCTCGCCGAGGAGGGCGCCCGCGCCGCCGCCCGCGCGGTAACGGACGGCCTCCTGGAGGCCGGTCCTTACGCGGACGGCCGCGCCGTCCTCACCCTGCGCGGCCGACTCCTGGCCGACGCCGTCGTCAGGGACCTGGTCGACTAGGAGCCGCCCCGGGGCGGCTCCTTACGGCGCCGCCACGAAGTCGATCAAGTGCTCCACCGCGCCCAGCAGCTCCGGCTGGAGGTCCTTGTAGGTGTGGACCGAGGCCAGGATGCGCTGCCACGCCTCACCCGTCGTCATGTTCCAGCCGAGGCTGCGGCAGACCCCCGTCTTCCAGTCCTCGCCGCGCGGGACGCGCGGCCACTCCCGGATGCCGACGGAGGACGGCTTCACGGCCTCCCACACGTCGATATAGGGGTGGCCGACGATCAGGACGTCCGCCCCGGTGACCGCCGCCGCGATACGGGACTCCTTGGAACCCGGCACCAGGTGGTCGACCAGGACGCCCAGGCGGGCGTCGGGCCCCGGCGAGAAGGACTCGACGATGGCCGGGAGGTCGTCCACCCCCTCCAGGTACTCGACCACGACGCCCTCGACGCGCAGGTCGTGCCCCCAGACGCGTTCGACCAGCTCGGCGTCGTGCCGGCCCTCGACGTAGATCCGTCCGGCGCGCGCCACCCGCGCCTTCGCGCCGGTGACCGCGATCGAGCCGGAGGCGGACAGCAGGGGCCCGCGCGGGCCCGGCGCCTGCGGGCGGACGAGGGTGACCTGCTTGCCGTCGATGAGGAAGCCGCGCGGCTCCATCGGGAAGACGCGGTGCTTGCCGAAGCGGTCCTCCAGCGTGACCGTCAGCCCCTCGGCGGTCTTCTCCACCCGCACCACGGCCCCGCAGAAACCGGTGCCGACCTCCTCGACCACCAGATCGCGCTCCGCGGCCACCTCGGGCGCGGGCGTACTCCGCTTCCACGGGGGAGTGAGGTCGGGGTCGTCGTAACTCCTGCTGCGCATGAGGGAGATCGTAACCAGGGCGGCTACGCGACGGACCCGAAGCGGGCCGCCAGCGCGTCGCGCTGGGCCCGTACGAAGCGGGCGTCGACCACCGCGCCGTGGCCGGGCACGTAACGGGCCGTCTCGCCGCCGAGGGCGAGCAGCGCGTCCAGGGTGCCGGGCCAGCGGTCGGGCGCCGCGTCGTCGTCGGCCTGCGGCTCGCCCGACTCCTCGACCAGGTCGCCGCAGAAGACCACGGCGGGATCGCTCGGGGTGGCGCCCGGCACGACCACCACCAGGTCGTTGCGGGTGTGGCCGGGGCCGGGGTGGACCAGCAGCACCGGACGGTCGCGGCCCAGGTCCAGGGCGTACTCACCGCTGACCGGGTGGCCGGGCAGCACCAGGGCCTCGGCGGCCCGCGCCGCCTCCGCCGGGTCGGTGCCGAAGGCGACCGCCGACTCGCGCAGCGCCTCCCGCTCGCGCCGCAGCAGCGCGGCCAGCGACGTCTGCCCGTACACCTCGGCGCCGGGGAAGGCCGCGGTGCCGAAGACGTGGTCGAAATGGCCGTGGGTGAGCGCGACATGGGTGACGGTCCTGCCGGTCAGCGCCTCGACCTGGGCCCGCAGCTCGGCGCCCTCCCGCAGCGTGGAGCCGGTGTCGACCAGCAGCACACCGTCGTCGCCGACCACCAGTCCGATGGTCACATCCAGATGCGGCAGCCGCCGCCGCGCGACACCGGGAGCCAGCTGCTCCCACCCCGTGCCCTCCACCGGCTCCGCCGGTTCCGCAGATCTCACGTGACCGACGCTATCGCCGCCGCGCCCGCGCCGCCCGTCGTCCGCCGCCGTCCCCTGCCGCCCGTCGCCGACCGCCGCTCCGTCGCCTCGTACCGCCGCCCATCCCGCCACACTTCGCCCACCCGTACGGTGCCCTTGCCTCGCCCTCGCTACCTCGCCGTACACTTGCTGCGGGGCGGCTGGCACTCGAAACGCAGGAGTGCCAGGCCAGGGCGGTTTTAAGGACCGGTAGACGGACGAGGCCATACGGCTGGAGGTGCGCGATGCTGAGCGAACGCAGGCTCGAAGTGCTGCGTGCCATCGTCCAGGACTATGTCGGGACCGAGGAGCCGGTCGGCTCCAAGGCGCTCACCGAACGGCACCGGCTGGGCGTCTCGCCCGCCACCGTGCGCAACGACATGGCGGTCCTGGAGGACGAGGGATACATCGCCCAGCCGCACACCAGCGCTGGCCGCATTCCCACCGACAAGGGCTACCGGCTCTTCGTCGACAAGCTCGCGGGCGTCAAACCGCTGTCGTCGGCCGAGCGCCGCGCGATCCAGAACTTCCTGGACGGCGCGGTCGACCTCGACGACGTCGTGGGCCGTACGGTACGGCTGCTCGCGCAGCTCACCCGGCAGGTCGCCGTCGTGCAGTACCCGTCGCTGACCCGCTCGTCGGTCCGGCACGTGGAACTGCTGCCGCTGGCGCCCGCCCGCGTGATGCTCGTGCTGATCACCGACACCGGCCGCGTCGAACAGCGGCTCATCGACTGCTCCGCGCCGATCGGCGAGACCGTGCTCGGCGACCTGCGCGCCCGGCTCAACAGCCGGGTCGTCGGCCGCCGCTTCGCGGACGTGCCCCCGCTGGTCCAGGACCTGCCGGACGGCTTCGACCCGGACGACCGCCCCGCGGTCACCGCCGTGCTCGCCACGCTCCTCGAAACGCTCGTCGAGGAGACCGAGGAGCGGATCATGCTCGGCGGCGCGGCGAATCTCACCCGGTTCAACCACGACTTCCCGCTGACGATCCGGCCGGTGCTCGAAGCCCTCGAAGAGCAGATGGTGCTCCTCAAACTGCTCGGCGAGGCCAAGGATTCGGGCATGACCGTACGGATCGGTCATGAGAATTTTCACGAGGGGCTCAATTCCACTTCGGTGGTGGCGGTCGGCTACGGTTCGGGCGACGAGGCAGTCGCCAAACTCGGCGTGGTCGGACCGACCCGCATGGACTACCCCGGAACGATGGGAGCGGTACGCGCAGTGGCACGTTACGTCGGACAGATCCTGGCGGAGTCGTAAGTGGCCACGGACTACTACGCCGTTCTCGGCGTGCGCCGCGACGCAGGCCCGGACGAGATCAAGAAGGCGTTCCGCCGGCTCGCCCGTGAGCTGCACCCGGACGTCAATCCGGACCCCAAGACGCAGGAGCGGTTCAAGGAGATCAACGCCGCCTACGAGGTGCTCTCCGACCCGCAGAAGAAGCAGGTCTACGACCTCGGCGGCGATCCGCTGGCCGCCGGTGGCGGAGGCGGCGCGGGCGGCTTCGGCGCGGGCTTCGGCAACTTCAGCGACATCATGGACGCCTTCTTCGGGCAGTCGCAGCAGCGCGGGCCGCGCTCGCGCACCCGGCGCGGCCAGGACGCGATGATCCGGCTGGAGATCGAGCTGGACGAGGCCGCGTTCGGCACCACCAAGGACATCCAGGTCGACACCGCCGTGACCTGCGGCACCTGCAACGGCGAGGGGGCCGCGCCCGGCACCGCCGCGCAGACCTGCGACATGTGCCGCGGTCGCGGCGAGGTCTCCCAGGTCACCCGGTCCTTCCTCGGCCAGGTCATGACGTCCAGGCCCTGCCCGCAGTGCCAGGGCTTCGGCACCGTCGTGCCCACCCCGTGCCCCGAGTGCGCGGGCGACGGCCGGGTCCGCTCCCGCCGTACGCTCACCGTCAAGATCCCCGCGGGTGTCGACAACGGCACACGTATCCAGCTCGCGGGCGAGGGCGAGGTCGGCCCCGGCGGCGGCCCGGCCGGTGACCTCTACGTCGAGATCCGCGAGGTCCCGCACCCGGTCTTCCAGCGGCGCGGCGACGACCTGCACTGCACGGTCACCATCCCGATGACGGCCGCGTCCCTCGGCACCAAGTGCCCGCTGGAGACGCTGGACGGCCTGGAGGAGATCGACATCAGGCCCGGCACGCAGTCCGGCCAGTCCATCCCGCTCCACCAGCGCGGTGTCACGCACCTGCGCGGCGGCGGGCGCGGCGACCTCGTCGTGCACGTCGAAGTCCTCACCCCCAGCAAGCTCGACGCCGAGCAGGAGAATCTGCTGCGGCAGCTCGCCGTGCTGCGCGGCGAGGAGCGGCCCCTGGGGCAGTTCGCGCCGGGCCAGCAGGGCCTCTTCTCCCGTCTCAAGGACGCCTTCAACGGGCGCTAGCGCGCCCGCGCTCCGCACGAGGGTGCTCCCTTCGGGGGGTGAGCCGGTCTTTTCAGGGGCGCGGGGAACCGCGGACCGGCCGAATGGCTCCCGCGGGTCACCACCGGCCCCGGAGGGGCGGATCGGTATGTCCTCGGACCACCGGCCCGGCGGGGGCATGTCGCGCGGTTGCCCGCGCCCCTGAAAAACGAGGCACCGCCTCACGTGAGGCGGACGCGGGGGCCGCGCCCCGCACGGGGTACCGCACCTCGCCGGGAGGCGGCATGGCACGATGAACGTCATGTCCGCGTTGACCGATCTCTCGTCGTTCTCGGCGTATCCGATCATTCAGGCGCCGATGGCCGGAGGCGCGTCGAATCCGCAGCTCGCCGCGGCCGTGGGGGCGGCGGGCGGCCTGGGCTTCCTGGCCGCCGGGTACAAGACCTCCGAGGCGATGTACGAGGAGATCCGGCAGGTCCGGCATCTCAGCTCGCACCCGTTCGGGGTGAATCTCTTCATGCCGCAGCCCGCGACGGCCGATCCGTCCGCGGTCGCGGTGTACGCCGAGCAGCTGGCGGGGGAGTCCGCCTGGTACGGGACGCCGCTGGGCGACCCGGACAGCGGGACCGACGACGCGTACGACGCGAAGGTCGCGATCCTGCTGGAGGACCCGGTGCCGATGGTGAGCTTCACCTTCGGGTGCCCGGAGCGCTCGGTGCTCGACGCCTTCGCGAAGGCCGGTACGTACACCGTCGTGACGGTCACCTCGCCGTCCGAGGCGCTGGCCGCGCAGTGGTCGGGGGCGGACGCGGTGTGCGTCCAGGGCGTGGAGGCGGGCGGCCACCAGGGCACCCACCGCGACGACCCGCAGCTCGACGGCGCGGGTTTCGGGCTGCTGTCGCTGGTGCCGCAGGTACGCGAGGCCGTGCAGCTGCCGCTGATCGCGGCGGGCGGGCTGATGCGCGGCGGGCAGGTCGCGGCGGTGCTCGCGGCGGGCGCGGACGCGGCGCAGCTCGGCACGGCGTTCCTGGTCTGCCCGGAGTCCGGGGCGAGTCCGCTGCACAAGCGGGCCGTCACCGATCCGGTCTTCGCCCGCACCGAACTGACCCGCGCCTTCTCCGGGCGGCCCGCGCGCGGGCTGCTCAACCGCTTCATCCGCGAGCACGGGCCGTACGCGCCGCCCGGATACCCGCAGATCCACCACCTCACGTCCGGGCTGCGCAAGGCCGCCGCCGCGGCGGGCGATCCGCAGGGCATGGCCCTGTGGGCCGGTCAGGGCCATCGGCTGGCCCGTGACGTCTCCGCCGGGCGCCTGGTCGAACTCCTCGTCGAAGAACTCCACGCCGCCCGGGAGGCGCTCGCATGACGGCCCCCGTCTTCCTGGTCGAACCCGCCGCGCTGGACGGCTCCCCGTCCACCGTCACCCTCACCGGGCCTGAGGGGCGGCACGCGGTCTCCGTGCGCCGCCTCACGCCCGGCGAGGCGATCGTCCTCACGGACGGGGGCGGGCGCGGTGCCTACGGGGTGGTCGCCGCCGTCTCCGGCAAGGACGTGCTCGACGTCGAGGTACGCGAGACGCGGGTCGAACCCGAGCCCGCCGTGCGGATCACCGTCGTCCAGGCGCTGCCCAAGGGGGACCGCGGGGAGCTGGCCGTCGAGACCATGACGGAGGCCGGGGTCGACGCCGTCGTTCCCTGGGCGGCGGCCCGCTGTGTCACCCAGTGGCGCGGTGACCGGGGCGCCAAGGCCCTGGCGAAGTGGCGGTCCACCGCGCGGGAGGCCGCCAAGCAGGCGCGGCGCCTGCGATTTCCCTCCGTGGCGGACCTGATGACGACCCGTCAGGTCGCCGGGCTGTTGGCCGGCGCCGAATTCGCCGGGGTCCTCCATGAGGAGGGCTCGGCCGCGCTGGCCTCCGCCGCGCTGCCCGCGTCCGGGTCCGTCGTGCTCGTCGTCGGGCCGGAAGGCGGGGTCTCCGCCGAGGAGATCGCCACGCTCGCCGCCACTGCCTACCGCCTGGGCCCCACCGTCCTGCGCACCTCCACCGCCGGGGTGGCCGCCGCCTCCGTCCTCCTCGCCCGCACCGGCCGCTGGTCCTGACCTTCCGACCCACCCGGCCTTACGGGCGGGGCAGCCACCCGTAAGGGGAAGGTCCTGCCTTCGGGGGATTTACGGGAGGGCGGTCGCGGGCGGAGGTTGGGGGGATGGGACGAATGGGGACATGGGGAGCCGGGGGGATGGCCGTGACGGCAGCCCTCATGGCGATGACGATCAGCGGATGCGACCCGGCGGACGGGCTGGGGGCGAGCGCGGTGTCGGCGACGACCGACCAGTTGGCGACGCGGGCGCTCAAGAAGGACAACATTGACGTGAGTTGGCTGTCGTGCAGCGCGACGACGGGCAGGACCGAGGACGACGTCGACTGCCTCGGCCGGACCGACCACGACGAGAAGATCACCGTAAAGGGCACGGTGACCAAGCAGTTGGACGACAAGTGCGTCCAGGGCCACCTGACCGCGGTGGTCGGAAAGAAGACCGTCTTCGACGTACGAGGTCTCGGAAACTGCTCGGCGAAGACATGATCGCCGTCGCTAGGCTGGCGTGGTGACCGACCACGACCAGCACGTGACGCGGCAGCCGCGCCCGAGCGCGCCGCAGCCCTCCTACCTCCGACACCCGCACCCGCACGGCGACTTGCTCGCGTTCGCCGCCGAGGACGACGTGTGGGTCGCGCCGCTGGACGGCGGCCGGGCGTGGCGGGTGAGCGCGGACAACATGCCGGTCGGACGGCCCAGGGTCTCGCCCGACGGCGAGTGGGTGGCGTGGACGTCGACCAGGGACGGGGCGCCCGAGGTGCACGCCGCGCCCCTGGAGGGCGGCCAGGCCAGCCGGTTGACGTACTGGGGCAACGTACGGACGGCCGTGCGGACGTGGACGCCGGACGGCGAGCTGGTCGCGGTCACGCCGTACGGCGAGGCGTCCTCGCGGCGGACATGGGCGCGGGCGGTGCCGCTGGACGGCGGGCCCGCACGGACCCTGCCGTACGGCCCGGTCGGCGATCTCGCGTACGGCCCGGACGGCGCGGTGCTGATCCAGTCGCCGACGATGAGCAGGGAAGCCGCGCACTGGAAGCGCTACCGCGGCGGCACGGCGGGCAAGTTGTGGATCGACCGCGCGGGCGACGGCGCCTTCGAGCGGGTGCACCAGGACCTCGACGGCAACATCGAGTGCCCGATGTGGGTCGGCGACCGCATCGCGTTCCTGTCCGACCACGAGGGCGCCGGAGCGCTCTATTCGAGCCTGCCCGACGGCACCGGCCTGCGCCGCCACACCCCCGCGGACGGCATCGACGGCTTCTACGCCCGGCAGGCCGCCACCGACGGCGCCCGCGTGGCGTACATGGCCGGGGGCCGCGTCCACCTGCTGGACGACCTGACCGACGCCGACGCGGCACCGCGCGAGATCGAGGTGCGCCTCGGCGGTCAGCGCGCCGACCTGCGGCCCTACCCCGTACGCGCCGCCCGGTACCTCGGGGACGCGCGCCCCGACCACACCGGCCGGGGCAGCGCCCTGGAGATCCGCGGCACCACGCACTGGCTGACCCACCGCGGCGGCCCGGCACGGGCGTTGGCGGCAGACCCCGGCGTCCGTACCCGGCTGCCGCGGGTGTTCGGGCAGGGCGGCGCCGACGGCGAGCAGCAGGTGGTGTGGGTCACCGACGCGGACGGCGAGGACGCCCTGGAGGTCGCCCCCGCCGTCGGCCTGCCGGCCGGCGCCGCGCCGCGCAGGCTCGCCGCGGGCCGCCTGGGCCGGGTGCTGCACATGGAGGTCTCGCCGGACGGCCACCGCATCGCCGTCGCCTCGCACGACGGCCGGGTGCTGCTGGTCGAGACGCAGACCGGCGAGGTGCGCGAGGTGATCGCGGGCGACTCGGGCGACGCGTCCGGCCTCGCCTTCTCACCCGACTCGGCCTGGCTCGCCTGGTCGCAGCCGGGCCCCGGCGAACTGCGGCAGTTGAAGATCGCCGCCACCGCCGACCTGTCGGTGGCCGACGCGACCCCGCTGCGGTTCAACGACTTCGCGCCCGCCTTCACCGCCGACGGCCGCCACCTGGCGTTCCTGTCCGAGCGCGCCTTCGACCCGGTCTACGACGCGCACGTCTTCGACCTGTCCTTCCCCAACGCCTGCCGCCCGCACCTGATCACGCTGTGCGCGACGACGCCCTCGCCGTTCGGCCCGCAGCGCCACGGCCGCCCGTACGACGCCGACGAGGACGACCAGGACGGCCCGGCCAAGGAGGAGCAGGACGGCGCGGGGAAGGAGAGCGGCGGCGAGGGCAAGAAGGACGACCGGCCGCGTACGCCCGTCACCCGCGTCGACCTGGAGGGCCTGGCCGACCGGATCGTGCCCTTCCCCGTCGAGGCCGGGCACTACTCGGGGCTGCGCGCCGCCAAGGGCGGTGTGCTGTGGCTGCGCCACCCGCTGGTCGGCGCGCTCGGCGCGGCCCTGGCCACCCCCGACGCCCAGCCGCCCAACACCGTGCTGGAGCGGTACGACCTGGCGCAGCTCCGTATCGAGGAGATCGCCGACGACGCCGACGCCTTCGCGGTCACCGGCGACGGCGCCAAGGTGCTGCTCACCCACGGATCGCGGCTGCGGATCACGCCCGCCGACAGCAAGTCCGACGCGGACGACGAGTCCGGCGGCTCCGTCACCGTCGACCTGACCCGGGTCCGGGTCACCGTCCGCCCGCAGGACGAGTGGCGGCAGATGTACGACGAGACGCACCGGCTCATGCGCGACAATTTCTGGCGCGCCGACATGGGCGGCGTCGACTGGGCGGCGGCAGGCGAGCGCTACCGGCCGCTGCTCGACCGGATCGCCACCCACGACGACCTGATCGACCTGCTGTGGGAGCTGCACGGCGAGCTGGGCACCTCGCACGCCTACGTCATCCCGTCCGGCGGCCACTTCGACCCGCTGCACCGGCAGGGTCTGCTCGGCGCGGACATCTCCCGTACGGAGGACGGCGGTTGGCGGATCGACCGCGTGCTGCCCGGCGAGTCCTCCGACCCGTACGCCCGCTCCCCGCTGGCCGCGCCGGGCGTCGCCGTCCGCGCGGGCGACCTCCTGCTGGCGGTGGACGGCCACCGCGTCGACCCGGTGACGGGACCGGGACCGCTGCTGGTCGGCACCGCGGGCAAGCCGGTGGAACTGACCGTCGCCCCCGCCGCGGGCGGTCCCGCACGCCATGTCGTGGCCGTACCGCTCGCCGACGAGGAACCGCTGCGCTACCACGACTGGGTGGCCGACCGCCGCGCCCACGTCCACCGCGCGTCCGGCGGGCGGCTGGGCTATCTGCACGTGCCCGACATGGTCGGCAGCGGCTGGGCGCAGCTCCACCGCGACCTGCGCGTCGAGGTCGCCCGCGAGGGCCTGGTCGTGGACGTCCGCGAGAACCGCGGCGGCCATACGTCGCAGCTCGTCGTGGAGAAGCTGGCGCGTCGGGTCGTCGGCTGGGACCTGCCGCGCGACGCGCACCCGGTCAGCTATCCGCAGGATGCCCCGCGGGGGCCGATTGTGGCTGTCGCCAACGAGTTCTCCGGGTCCGACGGGGATATCGTCAACGCCGCGATTCGGGCTCTCGGCATCGGGCCTGTGGTCGGTACCCGCACCTGGGGCGGGGTCATCGGCATCGACAACCGGTACCACCTGGTCGACGGGACGGCTGTCACGCAGCCGAAGTACGCCTTCTGGTTGGAGGGGTACGGCTGGGGCGTCGAGAACCATGGGGTTGATCCGGATGTCGAGGTTGTTCACGCTCCGCAGGATTCGGTTGGCGGGCGGGATCCGCAGCTTGACACTGCCGTGGGCATGGCGCTTGCCGCGCTGGAGGAGTCTCCGGCCAAGAGGCCGCCGGCGCTGCCGGGTATGGGCGGTTGATCGGGTCGGCGGCGGTTGGCCCTTCGGGCCTGGTTTTGCCCGCCCGCCCACCCGTGCGGGTGTTTTCTCCGTCTGCGGGTGCCGCTTGTGCCTGGGTCGGTGCCGGTCCGGGGCACCTCCTCGAAATGCGGCTACCTGGTCTCCTGTATCCGGTGCCGTTCTTGTCACCGCATTTCTGCGGGGGCACCCCGGCCCGTCCCCTTCCGGTCCGTCGGCGTCCGCCTGTCCGGTGGGGGTTGCCGAGGAAGGGGGGTGGCCCAGGAGCGGAGGACCCGAGGTCCCCGCATGCCTCATCTGTCCGTGTCGGTCCGTATGAAGGGAGCCTCGATGTCCCAGCCTGGAGACCGCCCCCCGGCGCTGCCGCCCGCTGTCGACTCCATGACGTTGCTCGTCGCGGCCGTCATCGTCCACGACACCGTTGCCGACCGGGTCCTGCTGCTCCAGCGCGGTGAGCGGTCCAAATTCGGCCAGGGTATGTGGGACCTCCCGGTCGGCAAGAGCGACCCGGGGGAGCCGGTCACCGCCACGGCCGTGCGGGAGCTGTACGAGGAGACCGGCCTCACCGTCGACCCCGGCGATCTGGCTCTCGCTCACGTCGTGCACGGCGCGTGGAGTCCCCGGCCGGGTTCCTCACCGTGGTCTTCGCCACCCGCACCTGGCACGGCCAGCCGGAGAACCGCGAGCCCGGCAAGCACAGCCAGGTCCGCTGGACGCCCGTCGCCGCTCTTCCCACCCCCATGGTCCCGTCCACCGACCTCGCCCTCCGCTGCTACCTCGACGGCGGCCTGGCAATCTCCCTCCACGGCTGGCCCCCGACACCCCCACCCGATCCCCGTCCTCCCTCATAACCCTCCACCCCTCCCCGCCCGCACCCCTCGCCTGCCCTGGGCGGACGGCCAGTCGCGCAGGGCCCGGACCCCACCCAGAGGTACCGACGAAATGGGCCTTACCGAGTGACGAAACGCAGGCATGGGCCGGTCGTTGGTGCGGCTCGCCGGTTGCGAGGACTCTTCCCACGTCGTGGCGGGTGGCGATGGTGCTGTTCTTCGAGGCAGGAGGGCGTCCTGGTCCTGGTCGGGTCGGTTTGGGTGCACGGGGCAGCTCGCCGTCGTGGTCGAGCCAGGCCGCCCGTTTCGTGAGGCGGGGATGGAGCCGGTCCCAGGCCCGGGCGGTGGCCTTCCCGTAGAGTCGGGTCTCGGTGACGGTCACCGCGTGTCCCTGGCTCCAGGTGTCGGGCTGTCCGAAGACGAACTCACCACCATGTTTGGGCGGTCGCCCGGCTGTGACCAGTTCCTCCACGATTCGGCGGAGCTGGGCGACCGTGACGGCGCAGACGTCGGCGCCGGGTTGGAGGCGGACCGCGTCCAGAGGTGCGGTCCACGAGGTCCGGCCGCTCTCCAGGGCGACGACGATCGAGTAGGGCCAGCCTGGGATCATCCGGTGCTCGTCCTTGTCCCGTCCGTAGGTGTGGCAGAACGAACGGTCCGGCGCGGTGCCGGCGCCCGGCCGCAGCCACGGGCTCACGGCCACCGCCAAGATCAGGCGGCCGTCGGCCGCCCGCGGCAGCTCGGCCAACCGCCGTCGCAGCCGGTCCCGTCGACTGCACCGTTGTTCAGCGCGGCATAGAGGGAGCCGTGTCCGCGTCGGTGCTCGGGCGCCAGCGACAGGTCCACCAAGGTCTTGACCGGTCCGTCCGTGCACAGCAACGCGTCCGCCAGCTCGAACAGCGCGTCACCCCGCGCGGTGAGGGAGTCGTAGAAATCGCCCCGAAAACGTGACAGTCTCGCGAATGCCTGCTGGCGGGCGTCCTGGTGGAGCAAACCCGGCACTGCGGCCTCCATGTCGAACCCTGTTCCCCGTAGCTGAGTTCAGGATTGTGCGAAGACCGACCTTTCGTCCGGAGAATCCCCGTTTGGGTGGAAGCCGTCCCTCTTGAAGCGCTCAGGCACTGACGTCCTCAACCACCTCGCAGTCCCCAGTCGTCCAGGCCCGAATAGATCAGCGCGGTGCGTGCTCTGGGAAAGGAGAGGGATTCAGCCTCACCCGTGTACATCGCCACCAACGATTCGCTTCCCCGCCACCACGTGTCGGCCAGGCCCCGCACCTCTACTACCGGCTCGTAGGCGTCCAGGTCGATGCCCTCGACATCATCGCCCGTGAACTTGGTGATCTGCTTTGCCCACATGGATGCGTGGTGAGTCAGCGCGAGCGACTCCACCCAGCCCTCGACGGTCGCGTGGAGTGGCGTCCAACGGTCCGCATGGATGCCGAACTCATCATTTGGTCCGATCATGAACGAGTAGGGGACGGCGGTACGCTGCGGTCCGGCTTCGAACCACCACCCTTCGGAGGCAGAGCCTTCCGGCGAGTCCGGATCGAAGAACTTGGGGCCGCCGTCGTACTGCGATGCAGGCGGCAGGAGCAGACCGCCCCAACGTTCTTGACACGCCGCCATCCGGTCGATCGTCGCTGCTGGAATAGCTCGCTCCAGCCACCACTGCCTGTGCGCCTCGACGGATCGGAGGTCTACTTTGACGCCGTGCGAGCTGACGAACGACCGGGCGCGTGGCGTCAGGCCATTGGGCACGCTGTTGAAAAGATTAAGGTCCACCAGGGTGACGCTACCGAGCCGCGATACAGGATCCGGGCCCAGGGCCCGCCCGCCAGCAGTAGCGATGCCCACTGGCGTGACCACAACACTCTCGGGCGCACCGCAATACCGGTTCGAGCTTCCGGGACACCGACTCGATGATCCCCCGGACATTAAATGGCAAGCTCAGCTTGTTCTTTATGGTCTGAGCCGCTTTGAGAGTGCGTGACACGACTCGTTCAGCTGCTGAGTAGGGTTGTGGTCATGGCCAAGGGGATGGGGCGGCGGCCCAAGGCGGATCTGGACAGCGGCATCGAGGACGTGACGCTGTCCATCCTGGAGTGGCTTGGCGAGCAGGGAGTCGGTGCCATGATCCGGGTCGACGCGGAGCGCATGCGTGACGGTCAGCCGGCGTGGACGTTCGCTGCTTCAGGTGGGCCGCTGGGCGGTGGGATGAGGGCGGACGGGGCCTCGGTCGCCGAGTGCATGGACGTGGCACTGCTTCGATTGCGCGAGGCCGGGCTGGCTGTTCCATTCTGACGTTGTACTCCGTCTCTGAGCTGATCGCGTTCGATGATGCTTTCGGGGCGTCTGGTGGTCTTGCCCACGTCGTAGCGGGTGGTGGGGTGCCGGGTTTTCGAGCCGGGTGGCCTGCCGGGGCCCGGCTGGCTTGGTTTGGGTGCATGCGCCGGGCAAGGCAGGTTCGGGCGGAGGTTCCTGAACCCCCGGCGGACTTGGGCCGGGGTGAGTCGGCCGGGCCCGGCGGGCTTCTCCCAGGGGTGGCGTAAGTCGGCGGCGGCCTCGCGCAGGAGGCGGATCTGGGTGTGGGCGGCGATGATCAGCCAGGTCCAGCGCTCCCCGGCCTCGGGGGTTCGCAGCTTCGGACGGGTCCACCCGAGGGTCTGATTGATCAGCCTGAGGAGGTGCTCGATGTCGAACCTCCTCAGGAACGCCTGCCAGCGCACGTCGACGTCCTCGCTGTCCAGGCCGGTGGCGGACGACCAGAGCCAGAGCGGGAGTGGGTCGCCTCCGCCGGTGGGATCAGCCGGGCTCCGGCGAGGTAGTGGTCAACACGTCGACCGGCGTGTTGAAGATGATCAGTCGCGTGAGGCTTCGCGAGAAGCTGGCTGTCCGCTTCCTTGGGAGCTTCGGCGGGTGATGCGCCTGGTCATGAGCGTGATCGCGGCTCAGGTGGTCAGCGATTCCGTCGGCCCCGACGACGGTGATCTCGGGACGCATGAGCCGCAGCCGAGAGAGAGGACTTCCTTGGCCGCGTTGCGGTCGGTCATGTCGGCCGGGGTGGCCATCACGAACACGGTTCCTTTCACGCCCCCAGGTTCGGGTCACACACCGCCGCGAGCAGTAGATCGCGTTCGAACGGCGATCCACCCCCACGACCCACGTCGCCCCGCACTCCACGCACTCAGCCCGGTCGGCCCCGCTCAACTCCGCGGCCACACGTTTCCGAAACCGCTGATCCTGCCGCCACTTCCTACCGCGGCAGGCCGACGAACGGAACCTCGTCCAAGCTGGAGCCACCGACGGCAACCGTCTCCCTCAGCCCCAGCCCAGGACCCAGAGCTACCCAAAACCGAGGCTCAGACACAAGCGCTCACCTGCGCGGAACTCCATGCGTCGGAGGTCACGTCCCTGCAGGTCAACAAATCTGTCGGGTGTCCGGGACCGCGAGCTTCGCGGACATCCTGCATCGCGGCATGCCCCCACGGTGACGCACCGGCAGCACACTGCGGGCGGGCTACGTCATCAACTCGATGTGCGGATGTTCGGCATTCGCCGTGCAGACGAACAGATGCTGCCGGTAGCCGCTGCCTATCTGGACCCCGGTCGCGTTGTAGCCGCGGTGGCCCGGGTACGGTCCGGCACCGGGGTGGGGGTGCGGAGACCAGCTGTTCCCGGCGTCGTCCCCTTCCTCGAACGTGGCGACGGTCATCAGGACCTCCATACGGGTACCGCACTCGGAGCAGCGTTCCGGGTCGGGGTCGGTGGAGTCCCAGGCGGGCCAGCCGCCGACCTTCCAGCCGGGTGCGTTGGACAGCGCGCAGTCGTAGTACGTGTCCGGGTCCATGTCCTCCTCCGCCGCCTGCGGCACGTCCCACTGCCTGATCCGCTCCCGCAGTTCTTCGCTCAGCTCCAGATGGTCGGGATACTCGGTGATCTGCTCCGGTTCGAGCACGCACGGCTCCGGCAGATAGCCGTCGAACTGCACTGCGGGCGGCTCGGGGGGCGTGTCGAGGACGTCGGTGACAGCGGCTGCCGAGCGCCAGACGAGCAGGGTCCTGGGCATGATCGGATGATCGAAGGGGCACCACAGCACCTGCAGAAGGTCCTTGCCCTCCGGCGGCCGCAGATCGGGCACGTCGCGTGCGTACAGTTGCGCGACGGGCAGCATCTCTATGGGGCCGTCGTACGACTGAACCGCCAGCCACACTGGACGCGTCCGAGGGGGCCGGATCCGTTCAAGGGCTTCCCGTTCCTCGGCGTTCAGGTCCCGGCCGTACGCGCCGGCGAAGATCCGGCGTTCCTGCCGCAGCTCCGCCGGGGACCGGACCGGGTTGACGCCGTCCACCACATGCGGTTCCTCGCAGTACGGCCACGGCTCGTCGGCGGGCCACAGCAGCGGCCCGCCGATCGAGCTGTCGTGCCGCGTCGGCGCACCGGGACGGGGGTGCAGGCGGGTCGTCGTGCGGGCCAGTTGGGCCAGTTCGGGAAAGACCGCGACAACGTCGATCGGCCGTGGCGGAGTGACGGGAGTGACATTCATGGCCGCAATCTTGCCAATCTCCTCTGACAATGGCCTTCGTGGCCCGCCCCACGAAGAGCTCCGGTACGGGCGCCACCCGGGAGAAGCCCTACCACCGGTCCGCCGCCGGAAGATGGCCCGCGAACAGGTCCACGATCGCCGCGTGGCTGTCCGTCCACGCGCGTGATTCGTCGCCACGTACCACTTCCATTCGGGTGCTATGAGATACCTTGGCGCGCCGCAAACCCGGCCGGGAGCTGCATCCACAGAGCTCGGGATCCCACCCACCCCCACCGGATTGTCGGGCGCCGACGTACCCGAGCCCGCCCACCCCCCTTCCCCGGCCACCCCCACCGGACAGGCGGACGCCGACGTACCGGGAGGGGACGGGCCGGGGTGCCCCCGCAGGGGGACGAACGGGCAGGGGCAGAAGCGGGCGCAGGTGGCCGCAGGTTCGTCGCCCGAGGAGGTGCCCCGGGCCGGGACCGACGAGGCACGGGCGGCACCCGCAGACGAAGAAAGCACCCGCACGGGTGGGCGGGCGGGCGGGAAAGACAAGCCGCACAGCGCCGACCCGCAAGCGGCGGATAGCATGCACACGACCCGTATCCGTACGAAAAGGGGGCCGCCACCATGGCGGGAGAGCCGCAGGCCAACTGCCTGTTCTGCAAGATCGTGGCCGGCGAAATCCCCGCGACGATCGTGCGTGAGACCGAGACCACCGTCGCCTTCCGCGACATCAGCCCCCAGGCCCCGACCCACGTCCTGGTGATCCCCCGCGTGCACTACCCGGACGGCGCCGCCCTGGCGGCGGCCGAACCCCTGGTGGCCGCCGACGTGCTGCGCGAGGCGGGCGAGGTCGCGGCGCAGGAGAAGGTCGACACGACGGGCTACCGGATCGTCTTCAACACCGGCCCCGGCGCCGGACAGACCGTCTTCCACGCGCACGCCCACGTGCTCGGCGGGCGCGACCTCCAGCGGCTGGTCTGAGGTCCGGCCTTTGTCGGTACGCGAACTGGTCGTCCTCGGCACCGCCAGCCAGGTGCCGACCCGGCACCGCAATCACAACGGGTACGTCCTGCGCTGGGACGGCGAGGCGATCCTCTTCGATCCCGGCGAGGGCACCCAGCGGCAGATGCTGCACGCGGGCGTCGCGGCGCACGACCTCACCCGGATCTGCGTCACGCACTTCCACGGCGACCACTCGCTGGGCCTGGCGGGTGTGCTCCAGCGGATCAGCCTCGACCGCGTCCCGCACCCGGTCACCGCGCACTACCCGGCCAGTGGGCAGCGCTTCTTCGAGCGGCTGCGGTACGCCACCGCCTACCACGAGGCCGCCGACCTGCGCGAGGCGCCGGTCGCGGCCGACGGGGTGCTCGCGACGACCCCCGCCTTCACGCTGGAGGCGCGCCGGCTCTCCCACCCGGTCGAGTCGTACGGCTACCGGCTCGTCGAACCCGACGGCCGCCGGATGCTCCCCGAGCGGCTGGCCGAGCACGGTGTCGCGGGTCCCGACATCGCCCGGCTGCAACGCGACGGCGGTCTCAACGGCGTCACGCTCGACCAGGTCAGCGAGGTGCGGCGCGGCCAGCGCTTCGCCTTCGTCATGGACACCCGGCTGTGCGACGGGGTCCACGCCCTCGCCGAGGGCTGCGACCTGCTGGTCATCGAGTCGACCTTCCTGGACGAGGACGCGGGACTGGCCGCCGACTACGGCCACCTGACGGCCGGTCAGGCCGCCGCCGTCGCACGGGACGCGGGCGTACGGCACCTCGTCCTCACCCACTTCTCGCAGCGCTACGGCGATCCGGCCGTCTTCGAGCGGCAGGCGAGGACGGCCGGTTACCAGGGCGAGCTGACCGTCGCCCACGACCTGATCCGCGTCCCGGTCCCGCGCCGCCGCTGAGCCCGAACCCCCTGAAAGCGAACCCCGCCATGCCCCCCATCCCCAAGGCCGAACTGCACCTGCACATCGAGGGCACCCTGGAGCCCGAGCTGGCCTTCGAGCTCGCCGCGCGCAACCGGGTCGCGCTGCCGTACCCGACGGCCCAGGCGCTGCGGCAGGCGTACTCCTTCACCGACCTCCAGTCCTTCCTCGACCTGTACTACGCGCTGATGGCCGTCCTGCGCACCGAGGAGGACTTCGCCGAGCTGATGGGCGCGTATCTGGCGCGGGCGGCGGAGCAGGGCGTACGGCACGCGGAGGTGTTCTTCGACCCGCAGGCGCACATCGCGCGCGGGGTGCCGATCGGGACGGTCGTGGAGGGCCTGGCCGGGGCGCTGGAGCGCGAGGGGCGGCGGCACGGGATCAGCGGCGGCCTGATCATGTGCTTCCTGCGGGACGAGTCCGAGCGGTCGGCGCTGGACACCTTCGAGGCGGCGCGCCCGTACTTCGGCTCGGGCGCCGGCCCCGGCCTCATCACCGGCGTCGGCCTGGACTCGGCGGAGGTCGGGCACCCGCCCGCGAAGTTCCGCGAGGTGTACGAGCGGGCTGCGGCGGCCGGGCTGCGGCGGGTCGCGCACGCGGGGGAGGAGGGGCCGCCCGCGTACATCGGCGAGGCCCTCGACGTGCTGGGCGTGGAGCGGATCGACCACGGCATCCGCTGCCTTGAGGACCCGGCGCTGGTGGCCAGGCTGGTCCGCGAACAGGTGCCGCTGACGGTCTGCCCGCTGTCCAACGTCCGCCTGCGCTGCGTCGGTTCACTGGCCGCCCACCCGCTGCCGCGCATGCTCGCGGAGGGCCTGCGCGTCACCGTCAACTCCGACGACCCCGCCTACTTCGGCGGCTACGCGGACGACAACTTCGCGGCGGTGCGCGCCGCCCTCGCTCTCACCGAGGAGGACGAGCGCACCCTGGCCCGCAATTCGTTCCTCGCCGCCTTCCTCGACCACGACGAGCCGCGCAGGGCGGCGTGCCTGGCCGAGGTGGAGGCGTACGCGTTCGGCTGACGCCTCTTCGCGTCCTACGGCAGGAAGTACATCGGGTTCGGCAGCTTGAAGGACTTGTCCGCGTAGCCGCCGGTCAGGTCGCTGTACTGGTCGCCGAAGTTGCCGACGATGTTGTAGCCGAGCGACTCGATGTGCTTGCGGGTACCGGACTTGTACTCGATGGTCGTGCACGTCGAGCCGCACGGCAGGTACGACGGCGGGCTGGCCGCGTTCTTCAGGTAGAGGTGCGCGGCGTCGGCGGCCGGCTTGTAGCCGACGGCGGCCAGATTCCGTACGGTGTCGGCGCGTTGGGCCTCCGGGCGGCCGGTGACCCAGAAGACCGTGATGCCCTGGTCCGCCGCCCAGTTGGTCAGCTTCTCCATGCCGAAGACGGCGTCCATGTTCTTGTTCGCGATGTACGCCGAGTTGCTGGCGGGCGTGTAGGCGAAGCCCACCTCCAGCTCGTAGTTGTACGTGTTCAGGCTGGTGTCGTCGACGTCCAGCACGATGGCGGGCTTGGCCGCGTGGCCGCCGTGGCCTCCGTGGCCGACCTCGTGGGCCAGATACTGCTTGGCCTTGGCCTCGATGCCCGCGACCTGCTTGGCGTAGTTGCTGCTCGGCGACGCGAAGTGCTCGCCCGAGGCGTCCACGGTGTCGCCGTAGTACGCCTTGATCTCACTGACCACGTCGGTGAGGTTGGGGATCTGCTTGTCGCTGCGCGGCACGGAATCGTGGGCGCCGGCGACGCCGACTCCGTAGACCGTGGCGCCCAGCGACGCCGCGACCACGGCGACGGCCAAGGTGCGGGTGCGGGCGGAGAGTCGGGCTCGGGGCATGACGGTGCTCCTTCAACGCTCGGTTGGTGCCGGTGAACCTAGACCCGTCGATCCTGGCTGGTCAAGGGAGGTCTACGCGCGTGGCACCGAGTGCGGGGTCCGTCAACTCGTTTCCCTTGAGTTAACCCGCAGTTCAGAGGCCGTTGCGCCGGGCGGGCCGTTGCGCCGGGCGGCCCGGATCGGCCGGGCGGCCCGGATGGGGCCGGCCGGGCGCCCGCCCGTCAGCGTCGGCCGTCGTCGGGGAGCGCCGCCGCCAGGATTCGCGCCGCGACCGCCGGGGAGTCCACCAGCGGGTGCAGCGCGAGCGCCCGCAGCGCGGCCCGGCGCGAACCGGTGGCCGCCGCCTCGATCGCCGCCCGCTCCACGGCCTTCAGCTCCAGCATCAGCCCCGCCTGGTGCTCGTCCGGCGCCGCCACCGGCAGCGGCCTCGCCCCGAACGCCCCGACCTCGCACGGCACTTCGACCACGGCCTCCGGGTCGAGGAACGGCACCGCCCCGCCGCCCGGCACATTGAGGATCAGCGTCGTCCGCTCGTCCCGCGCGATGGCCCGCATCAGCGCGAGCGCCACCCGGTCGTAACCGCCGCCGTCCAGATCGTGCGGGTCGCGCTCCCAACCGCCGGACGCGGCACGGCTGTCCGCCATGTACGTCTCCTCGCGCTCCAGCCGGGTCCGCTCCCACAACTCCTGCGCCCGGCCCGGCTGTTCATCGGCCGCGACGAAGAACGCGCCCTGCTGCCGGTCCAGGAACTCACCGCGCGTGGCGTCCGCGGCGCGCACCGCGGCCAGCGACTCGCGCCGGAAGTAGTAGTAGTGCAGATACTCGTTGGGCAGCGAGCCCAGCGCGCCCAGCCACTCGGGGCCGAAGAGCCGGCCCTCCTCGAAGGTGCCGAGCGCCGCCGGGTCGGCCAGCAGGCCCGGCAGCAGGTCCGTACCGTCGACCGTCAACTTCCGCAGCCAGCCGAGGTGGTTGAGGCCCACGTAGTCGTAGCCGAAGCCCGGTCCGTCCGGGTCCGCGCCCGCCGCCCGCGCGGCCCGCCGCACCAGCCCCACCGGCGAGTCGCAGATCCCGATCACCCGCGGGCCCAGCACCCGGCTCATCGCCTCGGTCACCATCCCGGCCGGATTCGTGAAGTTGATGACCCACGCGTCCGGCGCCACCGCCTTGACCCGTTCCGCCACCGCCGTCGCGACCGGCAGCGTCCGCAGCCCGTACAGCACCCCGCCCGCGCCGACCGTCTCCTGGCCCAGCACGCCCTCGGCCAGCGGCGCCCGCTCGTCCGAGACGCGGCCCGCGGTGCCGCCGACGCGGATCGCCGAGAAGACGAACCGCGCTCCGCGCAGGGCGTCGTCCAGGTCCGTCGTCGCCCGCACCGGCGGGCCGCCCGGCATCGTCGCCAGCACCGCCGTGATCACCCGCAGCCGCCGCGGGTCCGTGTCGTACAGCACGACGTCACTGACCGTGGGGTCGTCGAGCAGGGCTCGGTACACGAGGGGGACGCGGAAGCCGCCGCCTCCCAGAATCGTCAGGCGCATGCGCGGTGACCTTCCGTCCTGCCTGGCTGATGTCGTCCCCCGGATCTTCCCCCGGCGGGGGCTCGCCGCGCCCACCGGCCCCGCGGTGCGGCAACCGACATCAGGTGGCGGTACGTGCAGCCCCGGGCGCGGACGCCGTGGCACAGTGACGGGATGGACGACATGCCCGTTCTCGACCCCCTCGGCACGCTCCGCGCGGCGGGCGACCCGGCGACCGACGTCTACCTGACCGGCACCGTGTTCCTGGACATCATCTTCACGGGACTGGACAGCGCGCCCGTACGCGGCACCGAGTCGTGGGCGCGGGGGATGGGTTCGAGCCCCGGCGGGATCGCGAACATGGCGACGGCGCTGGCGAGGCTCGGGCTGCGGACGACGCTGGCGGCGGCGTTCGGGGACGACGTGTACGGCGACTACTGCTGGGACAGCCTGTCGTCGGGCGAGGGCATCGACCTGAAGCCGTCGCGGCGCATCCCCGGCTGGCACTCGCCGGTGACGGTGTCGATGGCGTACGAGGGCGAGCGGACGATGGTCAGCCACGGGCACGAGGCGCCGCCCGCGCAGGAGTCGGTGCCCGCCTGCCCGCCGCCCGCGCGGGCGGCGGTGGCGTCGCTCGGGCACCACGGCAGGGCGGGCGACCAGGAGCGGGACCAGGAGTGGATCGGGGCCGCCGCCGCCTCGGGGACGAAGGTCTTCGCGGACGTCGGCTGGGACGAGACCGGCCGCTGGGACCCGGCAGACCTGGATGGGCTACGGCACTGCGCCGCGTTTCTGCCGAACGCCGAGGAGGCCATGCGGTACACCCGGACGGCCTGCCCGCGCGAGGCCGCCAGGGCCCTGGCCGAACGGGTGCCGCTCGCCGTGGTGACCCTCGGCTCCGAGGGCGCCTTCGCCGTGGACTCCGGCAGCGGAGAGACGGCCGAGGTGCCCGCCCTGATCGTGGAGGCCCTGGACCCCACGGGCGCGGGCGACGTCTTCGTCGCCGGATTCGTGACCGGCACGCTCGCCGCCTGGCCGCTGGCCGACCGGCTGGCCTTCGCGTCGCTGTGCGCGGCGCTGTCCGTGCAGGAGTTCGGCGGCTCGCTGTCCGCGCCCGGCTGGGCCGAGATCGCCGCCTGGTGGCAGCAGACGAAGGCGCGGGCGCGGGCCGCCGCGGACCCGGGCCCCTGCGACCCCGCCTCCCCGCTCGGCCGCTACGCCTTCCTCGACGCCCTGCTGCCCACCGACCCCCGGCCCTGGCCGCTGCGCCGCGCGGTCCCCACCGTCGGCTTCCGCCCCGCCTGAGCCCCGGTCCGCGAGCCGCTCCCCGCGCCCCGCGGGCCGTTCCCCGGCCCCCGCCCGGACCCTCGCCCGCGCTCCTGCCCACGCGGCTCCCCGTGCCCCTTCCGCCGCGGGCACACCGCCAAATCCCCTCGGCGGGCGCGGCGCGGCGTCGTACGCTTGGAACCCCCAGGCCCCTCCGGGCCTGCCGATCAGCAGAAAGCGGGATGAGCAGGCCCTAGCGCCGGCCCATGACTCAGACACCGACCAAGCAGCAGCCGCAGCCGCCGCAGCAGGCGCGCGCCCACTTCGTCGTACCGGCCAAGCACCCCATGGTGACCGTCCTGGGATCGGGAGACGCTCTCCTCCGCGTGATCGAGCAGGCGTTCCCGGCCGTCGACATCCACGTCCGAGGCAACGAGATCAGCGCCGTCGGCGAAGCCCCCGAGGTGGCCCTGGTCCAGCGGCTCTTCGACGAGATGATGCTGGTGCTGCGCACCGGCCAGCCGATGACCGAGGACGGGGTGGAACGCTCCATCGCCATGCTCAGGGCCAACGGCACGGCGGTCGACCCGGACGCGGAGACGCCCGCCCAAGTCCTCACGCAGAACATCCTGTCCAGCCGCGGCCGCACGATCCGCCCCAAGACGCTCAACCAGAAGCGGTACGTGGACGCGATCGACACCCACACCATCGTCTTCGGCATCGGCCCCGCGGGCACCGGCAAGACCTACCTGGCCATGGCCAAGGCCGTCCAGGCCCTCCAGTCCAAGCAGGTCAGCCGGATCATCCTCACCCGCCCCGCGGTCGAGGCCGGCGAACGCCTCGGCTTCCTGCCCGGCACCCTCTACGAGAAGATCGACCCGTACCTGCGCCCGCTCTACGACGCCCTGCACGACATGCTCGACGCCGACTCCATCCCCCGCCTGATGGCAGCGGGCACGATCGAGGTCGCCCCGCTGGCATACATGCGCGGTCGCACGCTCAATGACGCGTTCATCATCCTCGACGAGGCGCAGAACACCAGCGCCGAGCAGATGAAGATGTTCCTCACCCGGCTCGGCTTCGACTCGAAGATCGTCATCACCGGTGACGTGACGCAGGTCGACCTGCCGAACGGGACGAAGAGCGGGCTGCGGCAGATCCAGGACATCCTCACCGATATCGAGGACATCCACTTCTCCCGGCTGACGAGCACGGACGTGGTGCGCCATAAGCTGGTCGGACGCATCGTGGACGCCTACGAGCGCTACGACGACAGCATCGCCGGCGCGACCGGTGCCAACGGAAAGTAACCACTTCACCATCATGGCGATCGACGTCAACAACGAGTCCGGCTGGGAGATCGACGAGCGGGCGGTCCTGGACGCCGCCCGCTACGCCCTTCAGCGCATGCGAATCCACCCGCTCTCCGAACTGTCGGTGATCGTGGTGGACGCCGACGCCATGGAGCAGCTCCACATGCAGTGGATGGACCTGCCGGGGCCGACGGATGTCATGTCCTTCCCGATGGACGAGCTGCGTCCGGGGAAAGAGGACGAGGAGCCGTCGCAGGGGCTGCTCGGCGACATCGTGCTCTGCCCCGAGGTCGCCAAGAAGCAGGCGGAGGAGGCGCCGACGAAGCACTCCATGGACGAGGAGCTGCAACTGCTCACCGTCCACGGCGTCCTCCACCTGCTGGGCTACGACCACGAGGAAGCCGACGAGAAGGCCGAGATGTTCGGTCTGCAGAAGGCCATTCTGGACGGCTGGCGCGACGAGCAAGGGGCCGAGGGCCCGTCGCCCGCGCCCACCACCCACTGACGCCGACGGTGACTTCCGCATGATCGTCTCCGCTGTTGTCCTGGTCGTCGTCGCCTGGCTCGCCGCCTGCGCCGAGACCGCCATCGCCCGCGTGTCCCGCTTCCGCGCCGAGGACGCGCTGCGTTCCGGCCGCAAGGGCGCCGCCAATCTGCTGGCCGTGGCCTCCGACCCGACCCGTTACCTCAATGTCGCCCTGCTGCTGCGGGTCGGCTGCGAGACGGCCGCGGCCGTCCTGATCACCGTCGTGTGCGACCGGCACTTCGACAGCACCTGGGAAGTCCTCGCCGTCGCGATCGGCGTCATGGTGCTCGTGTCGTACGTGGCCGTCGGCGTCTCGCCGCGCACCATCGGCCGCCAGCACCCGATGAACACCGCGACCGCCGCCTCGTACGTCCTGCTGCCGCTGGCCCGCGTCATGGGCCCGGTGCCGGGGCTGCTGATCCTGCTGGGCAACGCGGTGACGCCCGGCAAGGGCTTCAAGCGCGGCCCGTTCGCGAGCGAGGCCGAGCTGCGCGCGATGGTGGACCTCGCGGAGTCCGAGTCGCTGATCGAGGACGAGGAGCGCCGCATGGTGCACTCGGTCTTCGAACTGGGCGACACCATCGTCCGCGAGGTGATGGTGCCGCGGCCCGAACTGGTCATGATCGAACGGTTCAAGACGATCCGTCAGGCCATGACGCTGGCGCTGCGCAGCGGCTTCTCCCGTATCCCGGTGACCGGGGAGAGCGAGGACGACGTCGTCGGCTTCGTCTACCTCAAGGACCTGGCGCGCCGGGTGCACATCAACCGGGAGTCGGAGTCCGAGCCGGTCTCGACGCTGATCAGGCCCGCGTCCTTCGTGCCCGACACCAAGAACGCCGGGGACCTGCTGCGCGAGATGCAGCAGGAGCGCAACCACGTGGCCGTGGTGATCGACGAGTACGGCGGGACCGCCGGGATCGTCACCATCGAGGACATCCTGGAGGAGATCGTCGGCGAGATCACCGACGAGTACGACCGCGAGACGCCCCCGGTCGAGGAGTTGGGCGAGGGCTCGTACCGCGTCACGGCCCGCCTGGACATCGGCGACCTCGGTGACCTGTACGGGGTGGAACTCGACGACGACGACGTCGAGACGGTGGGCGGGCTGCTCGCCAAGTCCCTCGGCCGGGTCCCGATCCCCGGTGCCACCACGGTGGTGCCGCTGCCGGAGGACGGGTCGGGCGACCGCGGTACGGCCGCGCTGCGGCTGACGGCCGAGGCGCCCGCGGGCCGCCGCAACCGTATCCACACCGTCCGGGTCGACCCGGTCGCGGAGGTCCCGGCCTCCTGAGATCCCCGGGCTCCTGAGATCCCCGGGCTCCTGAAACCCCCGGCCTCCTGAGACCCCCGGGCTCCTGAGGACGGTCGGCCGGTCAGGGGCGGGTGCGCTCGGCGAGGAAGCGGCGGGCGTGGGCGAGGAACGCCTTGGCGGCGGGGGACGCGCCCGCGTGCTCCCGCCAGGCCAGCGCCAGCCGGGAGCGGACCGCGGGCCGGGTCAGCGGCAGGACGCGCAGGCCGGGGCGTGAGGCGGCGAGACCGGCCGGCAGGAGCGCGACGCCGAGGCCGCGCTCCGCGAGGGCGGCGAGGACTTCCGGGTTGCCCGCCTCGAAGGCGATCCGGGGCGTGAAGCCCGCCGCCGCGCACGCGGTGTCGACGGCGGCCCGCAGCCCGGTGCCGGTGGGCAGGACGATCAGGGGCCGCCCGTCGAGCGCCTTGACGGGCATGGTCCGGCGCCCGGCCAGCGGGTCGCCGGGCGCGACGGCCGCCACCAGCGCGTCGTCGATGACCGTCTGCGTCCCGATGCCCTCGGGCGGTTCCCCGGCGATCCCGGCGAAGGCCAGGTCGTAGCGCCCGTCGCGCAGCCCGGCCAGCAGCCGGTCCGAGGTGTCCTCGCCGAGCGTGATCTCCACGCCCGGATACGCGTCGTGGAAACCGGCGAGCATCCCCGGCACGTCCATGTCGGCGCCCAGCGAGGTGACGGTGCCGATCGCGACCCGGCCGCGTACCAGCCCGGTCAGCTCCTGCGCCGCCAGCCGCGCCCCGGCGACGGCGTCGAGCGCGGCCCGCGCGTACGGCAGCACCGCGCGCCCGGCCTCGGTGAGCCGCACGGTACGGCCCGAGCGGTCGAACAGCGGCTGCCCCAGCTCCCGTTCGAGCTGTCTGACCTGCGCGCTGATCCCCGGCTGCGCCACGTGCAAGGCGGTCGCCGCCCGGGTGAATCCCGCCTCGTCGGCCACCGTCACGAAGTATTCGAGCTGCCGCAGTTCCATAACCGGACATGCTAGCTCGCAGAAGATCCAGATCTTGGACTTATGGACGGGGGCCGTCGAGAATGGACAGCGGGGGAACCGAGGAGCACACGAGGGAGCGCCACACCATGACCGAGAACCGCGCTTACGCCACCCACCCGGAGGACATCGCCCGGCTGTTCGTGGAGCGGGTCAACTCCGGTGACCTGGAAGGGATTCTGGAGCTCTTCGAACCGGACGCGGTGGTCGCCTTCCCGATCGACCGCCCGTCGCGGGGCACGGCGGCGCTGCGCGAGCTGTACGCGGGGCTGCTCGCCGCCAAGCCGGTCTTCGAGGTCGAGGAGCCGCTGCCCACCTTGATCAGCGGTGACCTCGCGCTGACCTCCACCCGCCCGAAGGACGGCACGGGCGGCCGGGTCCAGGTCGCCCGCCGCCAGCCGGACGGCCGCTGGCTGCGCGTCCTGGACCGCCCGGAGAGCTGAGCCCTGGCCGCTCAGACGCCGGCGGTACGGCCGCGGCCGAGCCCCACCGCGACCATGACCGCCACCGCGAGCAGCACGGCCGCGTCCACCGCCAGCGCCAGGTGGATACCGGACAGCAGGTGCGCCCGGCTGGACGCCAGCGCGGAGAGCAGCGGGATGCCGACCGTCAGACCGATCTGCTGACTGCTCGTCACTAGTCCGGTGGCCAGGCCCTGTTCGTGGTCCGGCAGCCCGGACGTCGCGGTGATCCCGTACGAGACGATCACCCACAGGTGGCCGACGCACGCCAGCGTGACCCCGGCCATCGCCAGCCACGTGCCGGAGGAGCCGGGGCCGAGCAGGACCAGCACGGCGGTCAGCGCGCCCTGCACGACCAGACCGGCCAGCAGCGTGCCGCGGGTGCCGATCCGGCCGATCACCCGCGCCGCGGTCATCCCCGTGACGGCCGCGGCCACGCCCTGGACACCGAAGACCAGGCCGGTGCGGAACGCCGACAGGCCGCGGATCTCCTGGAGGTAGAGGGTGAGCAGGAAGACCACCGTGCTCATCATCGAGAAGGTGGCGAGCCCGGCCAGATTGCCCCAGGCCACCGTGCGTCGGCGCAGCATCGGCAGCGACACCAGCGGCTCGGCGGCCCGCGACTCCACCGCCACGAAGGCGGCCAGCAGCGCGACGCCCAGCACCAGGGCGGCGATCACGTCGGCGCCGCCGAAGCCGCGCTGCGCGGCCGTGGACAGCGCGTAGATCACCGCGAGCAGCCCGCCGGTCACGGTGACCGCGCCGGGTACGTCGATCCGCGGGCGGCGCGGGTGCCGCGACTCGGTGAGCAGCGCGGGCGCGGCGGCCAGGACGAGGACCCCCGCGGCGGCCAGCAGCGCCATCGTGGACCGCCAGCCGAAGGCGTCGGTGAGCGTGCCGCCCATCACCATGCCGATGGTGAAGCCCAGCGACAGCAGCGTGCCGCTGATCCCCAACGCCCTTTCCCGCAGCGGCCCTTCGGGGAAGGTCGTGGTCAGCAGCGACATGCCGGTTGGCACCACGGCCGCCGCGCCCAGGCCCTGCACGGCCCGCGCGGCCAGGAAGGCCGCCGGGTTCCAGGCGAGGGTGGCCAGCAGTGAGGCGGCGGCGAAGACCGCGAGACCGGTCAGGAACAGCCGGCGCCGCCCGTACAGGTCGGCGATCCGGCCGAAGAGCAGCAGGAATCCGCCGGACGGAAGCGCGAAGGCGGTCACCGCCCACTGGAGATTGGCCCTGCTCATACCGAGGTCGGAGCCGAGGACGGGCAGCGACACGTTCAGGATGGAGAAGTCCAGGGAGATCATGAACTGGGCGGCGCAGAGCACGAGGAGCACCAGCTTGGCGCGGATGCCGAGGTGTGGGGGAGCCGGGGCGCGCAGGGCGCCCGTCGTGCCCGAGGCGGGGCCCGAGGCGGGGCCCGTGCCGGGGCCCGAGGCGGACGTGCTCGAAGGGGACGCGGTGGTGTCGGTTGCCATGCGACCACCTTCCGGCGATCCACGGGCCGGTGGGGAGCCGCCCTTTATGCTGGTGGCCGGACCACCAGCCAGGCCGCAGGCCGAGGGGGAGCGAGTGGAACAGACCGTGTCCGCGCCGTTGTCGTCGAAGCCGCACCGCCGCCGGGAACTGCGGGACTTCCTGATGGCCCGCAGGGCCCGGATCTCGCCCGCGCAGGCCGGACTCCCGGACGGCGGCGCCCGGCGCCGCACACCGGGGCTGCGCCGCGAGGAGGTCGCCGTGCTGGCCGGGGTCGGCGCGTCCTGGTACCAGTGGCTCGAACAGGGACGCGACATCACCGTCTCCCCGCAGGTCCTCGACGCGGTCGCGCGCGTGCTGCGCCTGACCGGTCCGGAGCGGCGCCATCTGTACGTGCTCGCCGGGCTCAATCCGCCGCTGCCGGAAGCGGTGCCCGACGCCGACTTCTGCGAGGGGCTCTACCGGCTGATCGAGTCCTGGTCGCCGTTCCCCGCGCACATCATGGACGCCTACTGGAACATCCTGGCGTTCAACGAGCCGGCCCGGCAGACCTTCGCCTTCACCGCGCGCGACACCAACTGCCTGGTCAGCTTCTTCACCGACCCCGTCTACCGGGGCCGCGCCGACCGGCACGCGACGCTGGCGGCGACCATCGTCGCCCAGTACCGTGCCGCCGCCTCGGAGTACCCGGACGACGAGGGCTTCCACCGGATCGTCTCCGAACTGGCGGCGGTCAGCACGGAGTTCGCCGAGCTGTGGGCGCTCGGCGACGTCCAGCCCAGCGGCCAGCTCATTAAGGAGCTGAGCCACCCGCTCGTGGGCGACCTCCACTTCGAGAGCACCCAACTGCGCATCCCGGCCCGCCCCGACCTCACCATCGTGATGCACAATCCGCTGCCGGACACCGACACCGCCGCCAAGCTCCAGTGGCTGGCGTCACCGGAGCAGCGGCGCGGGTCGTTCCGCTCGGTGGACGAGCGGGCGAGCTGACCGCGGGGGCCTGAGGATTTCCGGGCCCGCGGGTCCCCCGGACGGGTCCGGATCGCCGGGGTCTCGGGACCTCGGCTCTCAGGCACTCGGGCTCTCGGGACCTCGGGCACTCAGGCACTCAGGCTCTCGGGCTCTCGGGCTCTCGGGACCTCAGGCACTCAGGCTCTCGGGACCTCAGGTGCCGAAGGTGCCGATCATCGAGACCAGGTTGGCGCTGGCCGCCTGGATCGACGTGGCCAGGCTCGTGTCCGCCAGATAGAACCCGAAGGCACCGCAGACGAGAGCGTGGGTCGCCTTCATCGAGCCCTTCCGCTTCAGGAAGAAGGCCGCGACGGCGAGGACGATGACGAAGGGCAGGTGCAGAAGCATCGAATCACCTCAGACGAGGAGGACTGCACGACCCACGCTAAGGGCGGTTCGCTGTCCGCGCATCTTCGGCCACCCAGGGTGACGACACCGGGAGCCACCTCCGCGAAGGCGCGTGCGGGGCGGCGGATAAGGTCGGCGCATGAGCGATGCGACCGTGGACCCGGAAGACCGGAAACTCATCACGTTGGCCCGGTCGGTCCGTGCCCGTAACGGCGCGCCGGAAGGCGCGGCGGTACGGGACGAGATGGGCCGGACCTATGTGGCGGGCCCCGTGGCGCTGGCGTCGCTGAATCTCAGCGCGCTCCAGACGGCGGTGGCGATGGCGGTGGCGAGCGGGGCGACCTCGCTGGAGGCGGCCGTCGTGGTCACGGCGGAGACCGCCGCCGCGGACCGGGACCGCGCCGTCGTCGGGGACCTGGGCGGCCCGGCCACGCCGGTGATCCTCGCGGCCCCGGACGGCACGGTCCGAAGCACGGTCACCGCGGGCTAGGAGTCGAAGGGGCCGTTCGTGATCCGCCGGACAGGCCCTGGGGCCTGTCCGGCGCGGCGGGACGCACCCTAGAGCGCGTCGGGTCCGCGCTCCCCGGTCCTGACCCGTACGGCCGTCTCGACCGGCACCGCCCACACCTTGCCGTCACCGATCTTGCCGGTGCGGGCCGCGGCCACGAGCGTCTCGATGACGGCCTCGACGTCGGCGTCCTCGACCAGCACCTCCACCCGGGCCTTGGGGACGAGGTCGACCCGGTACTCGGCGCCGCGGTAGACCTCGGTGTGGCCGCGCTGGCGCCCGTAGCCGCTGGCCTCGGTGACGGTGAGGCCGTGCACGCCCATCTCCTGGAGTGCGGTCTTCACGTCGTCCAGTTTGAACGGCTTGATGACCGCGGTGACCAGCTTCATCCGAGGGTGCTCCTGTCCGGGACGTGAGCAGCGGCCTTGTGCGCGGGGAGCGACGTGCCGTGCGTCAGTACGCCGTGATCGTAGGCGGTCTCGGCGTGCACGGTCAGGTCGAGGCCGGTCCGTTCCTCCTCCTCGCTCGCCCGGAAGCCCATCAGCCGGTCGATCGCCCGCCCGATGCCGTACGTCACGGCGAAGGCGTACGCCCCGACCGCCGCGACCGCGACGGCCTGTCTGCCGAGCTGGCCGAGGCCGCCGCCGTACAGCAGGCCCTCGGGGCCGCCGGTCATGGTGGCGGTGGCGAGCAGGCCGATGAGCAGGGTGCCGACCACGCCGCCGACGAGGTGGACGCCGACCACGTCGAGCGAATCGTCCACGCCCCAGCGGAACTTCCAGCTCACGGCGTACGAGCAGAGCACCCCGGCGCAGAGCCCGACGACCAGCGCGCCCACCATGTCGACGCTGCCGCAGGACGGGGTGATGGCGACGAGACCGGCGACCGCGCCGGACGCGGCGCCCAGGGTGGTGGCGTGCCCGTCCCTGCGCTTCTCGACCAGCAGCCAGCCGAGCAGCCCGGCGCAGCCCGCCGCCTGGGTGTTGACGAAGGCGGCGGCGGCCAGGCCGTTGGCGCCGAGCGCGGACCCGGCGTTGAAGCCGAACCAGCCGAACCAGAGCAGGCCCGCGCCGAGCAGCACCAGCGGCAGATTGTGCGGGCGCATCGAGTCCTTGCGGAAGCCGAGCCGGGGCCCGAGCACGATCGCCAGCGCGAGCCCGGAGGAGCCCGAGCACACCTCCACGACGGTGCCGCCCGCGAAGTCCAGCGCGCCCAGTTCGCCGACGATCCACCCGCCGGTGCCGAACACCCAGTGCGCGACGGGTACGTATACGGCCAGCGTCCACACCAGGACGAACACCACCCACGCTCCGAACCGCGCGCGGTCCGCGACGGCGCCGCTGATCAGCGCGGCGGTGACGATCGCGAAGGTGAGCTGGAAGGCGGCGAAGAGCAGGGTCGGCACATGGCCGGTGACGGTCGTCGGGGTGATGCCGTGCATCCCGAGGTGGTCCAGGCCGCCGATCAGGCCGAGGCCGCCCGCGTCGGGGCCGAAGGCGAGGGTGTAACCGGCGGTCAGCCAGACCACGGTGACCAGCGCGATCGACACGAAGCTCATCATGAACATGTTGAGGACGCTCTTGCTGCGGACCATGCCGCCGTAGAAGAGCGCGAGGCCGGGGGTCATCAGCAGGACCAGCGCGGTGGCGGCCAGCAGCCAGGCGGTGTCGCCCGCGTCGACCGCGGGTTGACCGGCGGACAGGAGCAGCACGGGGAAGTCCCTTCCATGGACGGCTGGGGAAGAGCGTCACGGGCGCGTATTTCCGGTTGTGGGCATACGTGTTTCCGCCGTGTTTCGTGTTGCGCGAGGGTTTCCGGCGGATCACCGTGCCGTCACCCGCGGGCCGCCGGAGAAGGGCCCCGGCGGGTGCCGTACGGGCGGGGGCGGGCTCAGGCACCCCCGTCTTCGGGGAGAATGGGCGCATGAGCGCTCGTACCCAGCCCGCAGACACCCCGCACCGGTCCGGTTTCGCCTGTTTCGTCGGCCGCCCCAACGCCGGGAAGTCCACCCTCACGAACGCTCTGGTCGGCCAGAAGGTGGCGATCACCTCCAACCGGCCGCAGACCACCCGGCACACCGTGCGCGGCATCGTGCACCGGCCGGACGCCCAGCTCGTGCTGGTCGACACCCCGGGGCTGCACAAGCCGCGCACGCTGCTCGGCGAGCGGCTCAACGACGTGGTGCGCACCACCTGGTCGGAGGTCGACGTGATCGGCTTCTGCCTGCCCGCCGACCAGAAGCTCGGCCCCGGCGACACCTTCATCGCGCGCGAGCTGGCCGGGATCAAGAAGACGCCGAAGGTCGCCATCGTCACCAAGACCGACCTGGTCGACGGACAGACGCTGCGCGAGCAGCTGCTCGCCGTGGACAAGCTCGGCCGCGACATCGGCATCGAGTGGGCCGAGATCGTGCCGGTCTCCGCGACCGGCGGCGACCAGGTCGAGCTGCTGGCCGACCTGCTGGTGCCGCTGCTGCCGGAGGGCCCGCTGCTCTACCCCGAGGGCGACCTCACCGACGAGCCCGAGCAGGTCATGGTCGCCGAGCTGATCCGCGAGGCCGCGCTCGAAGGCGTACGCGACGAACTGCCGCACTCCATCGCGGTCGTCGTCGAGGAGATGCTGCCGCGCGAGGGCCGCCCAGAGAACCGGCCGCTGCTCGACATCCACGCCAACCTCTACATCGAGCGGCCCAGCCAGAAGGGCATCATCATCGGCCCCAAGGGCGCCCGCCTGAAGGAGGTCGGCATGAAGTCCCGCACCCAGATCGAGGCCCTGCTGGGCACCCCGGTCTTCCTCGACCTCCATGTGAAGGTCGCCAAGGACTGGCAGCGCGACCCGAAGCAGCTCCGCAAGCTCGGCTTCTGACCCGCGGCCGGCTCGCGGTTCGCCGACCGTAGGCCGCCCGCGGCGGGTCAGGTGCGGTCGGCGTCCGCCAGGCGGGTCCTGGCGCTGGGGGCGGGCAGGGGGCTCGCGCCCTTGATCGTGCGGTGCAGGGGCGAGGTCTCGGTGCGCCGGATGCCGGGCAGTTCGGCGACGGGCCCGGTCAGATAGCGGTAGAGCGCGCTGGCGTCCTGGCAGTTCACGGAGGCGTAGACGTTGGCCGTGCCGGTGGTCGCCGCCGCGAAGGCGATCTCGTGGTGGGCGGCGAGCGCCGCCCCCACCTCGGCCAGACGGGCGGGCTCGACCTCCAGCCACAGCCCCGTCCGCAGCGCGGGCTGGAGCGCGCGCCGGTCGAAGTCCAGGTCGTAGTAGAGGACCCCGGCCGCCCGCAGCTCCGACATGCGCCGCCGTACCGTCGTCTGCGACCAGCCGGTGACCTCGGCCAGTTCGGCGGCGGGCGTCCGGCCGTCCACCGCGAGCGCGTCGAGCAGCGGCTGGTCGTCGGGGGCCAGCGGATACGGCGCCGTGCTCTCCGGGGCCGGGGCCTGCGCGTCCGCCACGACCAGCGCCCGCGCCTCGTCCGGGCTCAGCCAGCCCGCCTTGGTCACCGGGCTCAGATCCTGCCCGAAGAAGACGTGCAGCATCGCCTGCGCGGTCACCTGCACCACGCGCGGTGTGCGCGGCAGCTTCTGGAGCAGCAGCGAGTCGTCCCCCTGGGGGAGCGCGGCCTGCACCAGGCAGAAGATCTCGGTGCCGCCCGAGATGAGGCTGACCCAGCGGGTGTCGGTACGCCGGGCCAGCGCCTCGCTGACCGAGGCCGCCGCGTCCGGGGTGCACCGCACCCGTACGAACCACGGCGTCACACCGATCCGGTGCGGGTCGGTCAGGCCCACCACCCGCAGCAGTCCGCTGGAGCGGAGGCGGCCGTAGCGGCGGGCCACGGTCTGGTCGGAGACGCCGAGCACGTCGCCGATCCGGCGGAACGGCGCCCGGCCGTCGATCTGGAGGGCGTGCACGACCCGGTGGTCCAGCTCGTCGAGTCCCTCCAGCATGTCCCATGTCGTGTCGGATTCCATCGGGCAAAGCTAGAGGATGTCGGATTCCGCCGCCAAGGTGTCGCTGACTGTGGCGCGGACCGGGCGTCACGGATCGTGGGAACCGCTGCACCCCACGATCCGCACGATCCGCCGGACTCGCGGACCCCATGAGGTCCGCCAGGCCCGCGAGGTCCGCTCCCGAACGGAGTTCCACCCATGCGCAAATGGCTGCCCCTCGTGGCGATCTGCCTGGGCGCCTTCATCCTGCTGGTCGACGTCACCATCGTGAACGTCGCCCTGCCGAGCATGGCGTCCGACCTCGACGCGTCCTTCACCTCCTTGCAGTGGGTGATGGACATCTACGCGCTCGCCCTCGCCGCCCTGCTGATGGTGGCGGGCTCGCTCGCCGACCTCTTCGGACACCGGCGGATCTACGCGGCCGGGCTCGTCGTCTTCGCCCTCGCCTCGCTGGCGGCGGCCCTGTCGCCGAACACCGCCGCGCTGATCACCGCGCGGGCCGTGCAGGGCGTGGGCGGCGCCGCGATGTTCGCCACCTCGGCCGCGCTGGTGTCCGCGACCTACCACGGCCGCGACCGCGGCACCGCCTTCGGCGTCTGGGGCGCGGTCAACGGCGCCGCCGCCGCTGCCGGGCCCATCCTCGGCGGCCTGCTGACCCAGGGCTTCGGCTGGCAGGCGATCTTCCTGGTCAACCTGCCGATCGCGGTCGTCGCCGTCGCGCTCACCCTGAAGGTGCTGCCCGCCGGGCGGCGCGGCGCCGGACGCCTGGACCTGCCGGGCGCCGCCGCCTTCACCCTCGCGGCGGCCTCGCTCACGTACGCGCTGATCCGCGGCGGCGAGCACGGCTGGACCGAGTCGCTGACCCTGACCGCCTTCGCGGTCGCCGCCCTGGCCGTCGTCGGCTTCGTCGTCGCCGAGGCCAGGTCCGCGCACCCCATGCTCGACCTGGCGCTGCTGCGCCGCGCCAGCTTCTCCGGCCTGCTCGGCGGCGCCCTGCTCTACCAGGCGGCGGCCTTCAGCGGCCTGGTCTACCTCTCGCTGTGGCTCCAGAACGTCCTCGGCCTCAGCCCGATCCGCGGCGGTTTGGCCCTGATGCCGCTGGCCGGGGCGTCCTTCCTGGCAGCCGCCGTCGCGGGCCGGCACATGCACCGCGTCGCGCCCCGGCTGCCGATCGCCGGCGGTCTCGTCCTGATCGCGGCGGGCTGCGCGGTGCTGTGGCTGTCCGTGCACGCCTCGTCCGGGCAGTCCGCCCTCTTCGCGGGCCTGGCGGTCGTCGGTGTGGGCGCGGGGCTGGCCACCCCGGTCCTGGTCTCGGCCGCCGTGGAGGCCGTGCCCCCGCAGCGCGCGGGCATGGCGGGCGCCGCCGTCAACACCTTCCGCCAGCTCGGAATGACGCTCGGCATCGCGGTATTCGGCGCCGTCTTCACCTCGCGGCTGCGCGACACGACCGCGGGCGGCGGCTCACTGCGGGCCGGATACGCCTCGGGCCTGGACCGCATTTCCCTTTACGCGGCGGTCGCCGCGCTGGCCGGAGCCGTGCTCGTCCTGGCCACGCTCCGCCCCGCCGCTGCCGCCTCTGCTCCCGCTCCGGCCGCTGACGGTGACGCCTCGGCCGAGGCTGAGGGAAAGCCCCAGGTCAGCGCGGTGGAGGAGGTCGCCACCGGCCTGAAATGACGGCTGGCGACCGCTTCATCCGATTCACCCCCTTTTGAGTGACCGGCGCCACATATGACGGACACACAAAGTGCCCCCTCTTTCACGCATCGCGACAGAGGGGGCACCCCCTTGTGATCCCCTCGATAGGACGCAGGTCACATACGAAGCCGCTTAGTACACCGCGCCTCCCGTATTGACGGGAAAACGCCTCCTCCCGACCCCGTCTACGAATGCAATCCGTAGACGGGGTCTTTGACCTCTGAATTGCCCGCCTCTAACAATTCACTGGTCCGCTACGGAGGAAGAGGTAATTCCCGAATGCAGCTCCCCACGATCCCGAAGAAGCTCCCTACGTTCACCGCGTTCAACCGGATGCCGAAGAAGCACAAGATCACGGCCGCCGGCGCTGTCGCCGCTGCCGCGGTCGTGCTGACCGTGACCGGTCTGGAAGCGACCGCAGGTGCCGGTTCGGCGACCGCGGCGAGCAACCCGGCCGGGTTCTCGGTCTCCACCGGTACGCAGGTCAAGGACCTGAACGCGCAGACCGGCCTCGCGTCGCAGAAGTCCATCAGGGACGCCGCGCAGAAGAAGACCGACCAGGCCAACGCGGCGAAGAAGGCCGAGGCCGCCAAGCAGGCCGACGCCGCGAAGAAGAAGGCGGACGCCGAGGCCGCCAAGAAGAAGGCCGCGGCCGACGCCGCCGACCGCGCGAAGCAGAAGTCCGCCGCGAACCGCTCGACCAAGCGCGCTCCCGTCGCCGCGCCGAAGAAGGCCGCCGCCGCCACGCCCGTGAAGGCCGCCGCCAAGTCCTACTCGAACAACCTCGACGGCTGGATCAAGCAGTCGCTGGACATCCTGCACTCCAAGGGAATTCCCGCCAGCTACAACGGGATTCACAAGAACATCATCCGTGAGTCCAGCGGTAACCCGAAGGCCATCAACAACTGGGACATCAATGCCCGGAACGGCATTCCCTCCAAGGGCCTGCTCCAGGTGATCGACCCGACCTTCAAGACCTACCACGTGTCCGGTACTTCGTGGGACATCTACGACCCAGTCGCCAACATCACCGCCGCCTGCAACTACGCGGCCGACCGCTACGGCTCGATGGACAACGTGAATTCCGCGTACTGATCGCGCACTTCACCACCCACCGCACCCCGGAAGGGCGGCGAGGCCCCACGGCCCCGCCGCCCTTCCGGCGTCAGCGGCGCCCGCCGGTCCGGCCGGCCAGGTGTCCCGGCGCCCCGACGCCCGTGAGAAGCAGCGGGTCGGTCACCGGGATTTCCAGGTCTTCGGACGGGGGCGGCCTACGCGCCCTCGCCCAGGACCGCCTCGATCAATTCGCGTTGGGCGGGGGTCAGGTGGGGGTCGGCGCAGTGGGCGGTGCGGCCGTCGGCGGTGATGGCGTAGGTGAAGCCGTCGGGGACCGGGGGGCCCGAGGGCGGGGGAGCGGCCAGGACGGCCTCGGCCAGGGAGGTGAGGCGGGCCGCGTCGGGGCGGCCCGCCGTGTCGAGGGCGGCGTGGCGGGGGATGCCCGCGAAGCCGCCGGAGCGGACCACCTCGATACGCATGGGCTGTGTCACGCCTCCTGCGGCTGGCCGGGCTGCTGGCGGGGGACCTCGGCCGCGGGGGCGGCGGCCGGAGCGACGCCCACCTGGGACCAGGACGAGAGCACCGCCTGGTGCTGCTCGCCTTCACCGTAGCGGGCCTTGGCCGCCGCGGCGGTGGCCGCGGCGAAGTCCGCGAACTGGGCGTGCGGCGACAGCGAGCCGCCGGTGAGGGTGTCGTACCAGATCTGTCCGGCCTGCTCCCAGGCGTTGCCGCCCAGCTCGGCCGCCAGGAGGTAGAAGGCGTGGTTGGGGATGCCCGAGTTGATGTGCACGCCGCCGTTGTCGCGCGAGGTGGTGACGTAGCCGTCCATCGTGCCGGGCTGCGGGTCCTTGCCGAGCCGCGGGTCGTCGTAGGCGGTGCCGGGCTCCTTCATCGAGCGCAGCGCGTGGCCGTCGACGCCCGGTGCCAGCAGCCCGGCGCCGATCAGCCAGTCGGCCTGCTCCGTGCTCTGCCCGAGCGTGAACTGCTTGATGAGGCTGCCGAAGACATCGGAGACGGACTCGTTGAGCGCGCCGGACTGCCCGAAATAGTCCAGGTTGGCGCTGTACTGGGTGACGCCGTGCGTCAACTCGTGGCCGATCACGTCCAGCGGAAGGGTGAAGTCCAGGAAGATCTCGCCGTCGCCGTCCCCGAAGACCATCTGCTGGCCGTTCCAGAAGGCGTTGTTGTAGCCCTGGAGGTAGTGGACGCTGGCCACCAGCGGCAGGCCCGCGTCGTCGATCGAGTGACGCCCGTACGCCTTCAGATACGTCTCGAAGGTCGCGCCGAGCGCGTCGTACGCCCGGTTGACGCTCGCGTCCTTGGACGGCTTGGCGCCCTCGGCGCGCACCTTGCGCCCCGGCAGCGTGTCCTGGTGCTTGGCGTCGTGAACGGTCCGTCGCGGCTGGTCGGAGGCGGCGGCCCCGGTGACGGCGGTGGCGCCGATCACCGTGGTCAGGCGGCGCCTGGTGCGTTGCAGCGCGTCCTGCTCCAGGGTGCGGCGGGCGGGTCCCGAGACCCCGGAGTCCTCGGAACGGGACAGCTTGTCGAGCACGTGCGGCGGCACGATCGTGCAGAAGACGGCGTTGGGCGCATGCGTGGCAGTCATGGCGGCAATGTGGCACGCGTCACAGTCGCTGTCACGGGTTGCGACGATGATTGACGAAAAGGAGCGAAGGATCATGGTTTGAGTGGACAGAACCGTGCATCTTGCATGCTGAGAGGATCTTCGTACCGGCTACGTGATTCCGTCCGCCTCGGTTATGGTCGTCCCATCATGCGTTTCGGGCTGCTTCTCCTTAGCTGCCGCGGCGAGGGCCTGTAGTCGTAGGCCGACCCCCTCCCCGCGGAGTTCAGGCGTGCCATCGCCGTCGGCCGACACTCAGCCGGACCCCCGAGGAGCCAGAGCCCCATGACAACCCCCAATCGCGTCGGCCGTCCCACGCCCATCACCACGGCCACCGCGCGCCAGCGCCCCAGCGTGATGCCGGTCCACAAGTACGGCCACTACGAGGCCGTGGACATCGCCGACCGCACCTGGCCGAACGCCCGCATCACCCAGGCGCCCCGCTGGCTCTCCACGGACCTGCGCGACGGGAACCAGGCGCTGATCGACCCCATGTCGCCCGCCCGCAAGCGCGAGATGTTCGACCTGCTGGTCCGCATGGGCTACAAGGAGATCGAGATCGGCTTCCCGTCCTCGGGCCAGACCGACTTCGACTTCGTACGCTCCCTGATCGAGGGCGACGCGATCCCCGAGGACGTGACGGTCTCCGTCCTGACCCAGGCGCGCGAGGAACTGATCGAGCGCACCGTCGAGGCCCTGCGCGGCGTACCCCGCGCCACCGTGCACCTGTACAACGCGACCGCGCCGGTCTTCCGCCGCGTCGTCTTCCGCGGCAGCCGTGACCAGGTCAAGGCGATCGCGGTGGACGGCACCCGGCTGGTGATGGAGTACGCCGAGAAGATCCTGGGCGACGACACCGTCTTCGGCTACCAGTACAGCCCGGAGATCTTCACCGACACCGAGCTGGACTTCGCCCTGGAGGTCTGCGAGGGCGTGATGGACGTCTGGCAGCCCGAGCCGGGCCGCGAGATCATCCTCAACCTGCCCGCCACCGTGGAGCGTTCCACCCCCTCCACGCACGCCGACCGCTTCGAGTGGATGTCGCGGAACCTGTCCCGCCGCGAGTACGTGTGCCTGTCCGCGCACCCGCACAATGACCGCGGTACGGCCGTGGCCGCCGCCGAACTGGCGCTCATGGCCGGCGCGGACCGGGTCGAGGGCTGCCTGTTCGGGCAGGGCGAGCGCACCGGCAACGTCGACCTGGTGACGCTGGGCATGAACCTGTTCAGCCAGGGCGTCGACCCGCAGATCGACTTCTCGCAGATCGACGAGATCCGTCGCACCGCCGAGTACTGCAACCAGATGGAGGTCCACCCGCGCCACCCCTACGCGGGCGACCTGGTCTACACCTCCTTCTCCGGCTCCCACCAGGACGCCATCAAGAAGGGCTTCGAGGCGATGGAGGCCACCGCCGCCGCCGAGGGCAAGACCGTCGACGACATCGAGTGGGCGGTGCCGTACCTGCCGATCGACCCCAAGGACGTCGGCCGCTCGTACGAGGCCGTCATCCGCGTCAACTCGCAGTCCGGCAAGGGCGGCGTCGCGTACGTGCTGAAGAACGGCCACAAGCTGGACCTGCCGCGGCGGATGCAGATCGAGTTCTCCCGGATCATCCAGGCCAAGACCGACAGCGAGGGCGGCGAGGTCACCCCCGCGCAGATCTGGTCGGTCTTCCAGGACGAGTACCTGCCCACCAGTGACAACCCGTGGGGCCGGGTCGCCCTGCGCTCCGCCCAGACGTCCACCTCCAGCGACGGCACCGACGCCCTCACCGTCGAGGCCGTGGTCGACGGCGTCGAGACCACCCTGAGCGGTACGGGCAACGGCCCGATCTCGGCCTTCGTCGACGCGCTGGCCGGGGTGGGCATCGACGCCCGCGTCCTGGACTACTCCGAGCACACCATGAGCGAGGGCGCCTCCGCGCGGGCCGCCTCGTACATCGAGTGCGCGATCGACGGAAAGGTGCTGTGGGGGATCGGCGTCGACCCCAACACCACCCGCGCGTCGTTGCAGGCGCTGGTCTCGGCCGTCAACCGGGCCGCGCGCTGACGGGATTGACCCGGTTCACCCGGTCCGTCCGAGGGGCGAAAACCCCCGGGCGGACCGGTTCGAGCACCCTCGCAAGGCAATTGCCCCTTACGCGGTACTGACTGCGACCGCCGACTGTGGCTAACATCACGGCAGTGCGGCAGCGTTGCCGAACGGCCGGAGGGTGCAGCGTGATGAAGCTGAGGCTGTGTATCTGGGGTGTGCGAACGGCGTGGCACACCGAGGACGACGGTGAGTTCTTCTGCCCTGATTGCGGCGGCGACCGTGCCTACCACCGCAGAACCGGCACCCGCAGACTGACCGTGCTCAATGTGCCGGTCCTGCGCCGGGGCCCCGCGGGCACCGTCATCGAGTGCACCGCCTGCCACCGGCAGTACGCCTCCGACGTCCTGCTGCGGCCCACCACCACCCGCTTCTCCGCGATGCTGCGGGACGCCGTGCACACCATCGCGCTCGCCGTCCTCACCGCGGGCGGCGCCACCGGCCGCCCGGCCCGCGAGGCCGCCGTCGGCGCCGTGCGCTCCGCCGGGTTCTCCGACTGCACCGAGGACCAGTTGCTCGGGCTGCTCGCCGCCATCGTCGCCGACGAGGGCCGGTACAGCGCCTCGGGCTCGGGGGGTGCCCCACTCGGGCCCGACTCCTTCGCCGACGAGGTCGACGGGTGCGGGAGCTGGCTGTCCATCGAGCTCCACGAGGCGCTGGAGCCGCTGGCCGACCACCTCGAGCCGCTCGGGCGCGAGCGGGTTCTCCTCCAGGGCGCGCACATCGCCCTCGCCGACGGGCCCTACCTCCCTGCGGAACGCGAAGTCCTCGAAGCCGTCGGCCGCTGTCTCTCCCTGCCCCTCACCGACATCGACCGCCTCCTCGCCGGAGCCGCCGCGGCCCTCTGACCTGCGGTCCGCCCGCGCGTGGGCGCCCTGGCGCGCAGGGCCTGTTCTCAAGGTGCCCCCCAGCGCCCCTGACGGGGCACAGGCCCTGCGCGAAGAGGGGCGTACTCCTGGGGGAGTAGCCCCCGGATCGGTCCTGGGCGGGACGAGGAAGGCGAGCCCGGCGGAGGAAGCTGACGGTAGGAGAAGACCTCGGCTTTCGGAGGAGCCCATGAACGTCACCACACGTCCGTGGGCGGTACCGCGGCTCAGGGCCGTACCGCTGGCCCGTCTGCGCCCCGCCGCGACCCCGTGACCTGGCTCGGCGCACCCCGCGTCCGGGAGGATGGGTCCGTGGCGCTCACCATGGACCTTCTGCGCGCCCCGCGCATCCCGGCGGCGCCGGGACCGCGGGTCGCCCCCGCCGACGTGGCGTTCGCCGCGCTCGTGTTCGCCGTGGAGGCGTTCCTGGCGTGCTGTCTGCCGGAGGAGCCGGCCAGCGGGCGGCCGGACCTGGCGGGCTGGGCGCTGCTGGTGGGCAGCGCGCTGGTGCTGGTGTGGCGGCGGCGTTCGCCGCTGGTGTGCATGCTCGGGATGCTGGCGTTCGTGGCGCCGTACCACTACCTGGAGAACATCCAGGTGGCGCCGATCCCGTCGAGCATGGTGGCGCTGTACGCGCTGGCGGTCGCGGGGCCGCCCCTGCGTACGTTCCTGCTGCTGCCGACGGTGATCGCGCTGATGGCGGCCATCATGTCGACGATCAGCGCGCCGCACGCGGGCACCGACATGCTCAAGAGCGCCGGCTGGATCGTGGCGGTCGCGGTGGCGGGCGAGGTGGTGCGGATGCACCGCAACTACGTGGCCGCGATCGTCGGGCGGGCCGAGCGCGCCGAGCGCACCCGCGAGGAGGAGGCGGCCCGCCGGGTCGCGGAGGAGCGGCTGCGGATCGCCCGCGACCTGCACGACCTGCTCGCGCACAGCATCACCCTGATCGGCGTCCAGACGTCGGTGGCCGCGCACATCCTGGTCGCCGACCCCGACCGGCTCGACCGTACGGCGGTGGCCGCCGCGCTCGACACGATCGCCGACACCTGCCGGGAGGCCCGCGCCGAGCTGCGGACCACGCTGCGGGTGCTGCGCGCGGACGGCGACGGCCCGCTGCCCGACCTCGCGGGGATACCGGCGCTCGCCAAGGCCGCCGAGGCGGCGGGGGCCCGGGTGGACCTGGGCGACGCCGGGGGCGTCGCGCCGGTGCCGCCCGCGGTGGGCGCCGCGGCCTTCCGGATCGTCCAGGAGTCGCTCACCAACGCGGTACGGCACGCGGGGGTGCCGAGCCCGCTGATCACCGTACGGGTGGACCGCCGGGAGACGGCCCTGCACCTGCTGATCGAGGACGACGGCTCCTGCGGCGGCCCCGCGCCCGCGAACCGCGCCGAGGGGCGTGCCGAGGGCTTCGGCATCGCCGGGATGCGCGAGCGCGCCCGCAGCGTCGGCGGCACCCTCACCGCGGGGCCGCGCCAGGACCGTACGGGCTTCGCGGTCAGCGCCGTGCTGCCGCTCACCGTCGATCACCAGGGAGACCACAGATGACCTCGCCGCCGCCGATCCGCGTGCTGCTCGCCGACGACCAGACGCTGGTGCGGGCCGCGTTCGCGATGCTGGTGGAGTCCGCCCGCGACATGGAGGTGGTCGGGCAGGCGGCGAACGGCTTGGAGGCGGTCGAGCAGGCCCGCAGCGCCCGCGCCGACGTCATCGTGATGGACATCCGCATGCCGGAGCTCGATGGCATCGAGGCCACCCGGCGGATCGCCGCCGACGACGACCTGGCGGGTGTGCGCATCCTCGTACTGACCACCTACGACGACGACCAGCACGTGGTGTCGGCGCTGCGCGCGGGCGCGTCCGGCTTCCTGGTCAAGGACACCAGGCCCGCGGAGCTGCTGGACGCGATCCGTACCGTGGCGGCCGGGGACTCGCTGCTGTCACCCGGCCCCACCGCGCGGCTGATCGCCCGGGTGCTGCGGCTGCCGGACCGGCCGCTGGTCAGCGCCCCGGCCCCGGCCGGGCTCGGCGGGCTGTCCGAGCGCGAGCGCGAAGTCCTCACGCTGGTCGCGCGCGGCCTGAACAACGCGGAGACCGGTGAGGCGCTGGGCCTGAGCCCGCTCACCGCCAAGACGCACGTGAGCCGGATCATGGGCAAGCTCGGCGCCCGCGACCGCGCCCAACTCGTCATCACCGCCTACGAGTCCGGCCTGGTCGCGCCCGGCGCCGACCGCTGAGCCGGGGCCCGGCGGCGGCCGGTCGGCCGTCCGTCGCCGTACCGCTCCCGCCGTACGCGAGAATGGGCCCATGAGTCTGTTCCGCGACGACGGCATCGTGCTGCGCACCCAGAAGCTGGGTGAGGCGGACCGGATCATCACGCTGCTCACCCGGCGGCACGGACGGGTACGGGCGGTGGCCCGCGGTGTGCGCAGGACGAAGTCGAAGTTCGGCGCGCGCCTGGAGCCGTTCAGCCACGTCGACGTGCAGTTCTTCGTCCGCGGCGGGGAACTGGTCGGCCGCGGTCTGCCGCTGTGCACACAGGGCGAGACGATCGCGCCGTACGGCGGTTCGATCGTCACCGACTACGACCGCTACACCGCGGGCACCGCGATGCTGGAGACCGCGGAGCGCTTCACCGACCACGAGGGCGAGCCCGCCGTGCAGCAGTATCTGCTGCTGGTCGGCGCGCTGCGGACGCTCGCGGCGGGCGACCACGAGCCCCGGCTGGTGCTCGACGCCTTCCTGCTGCGGTCGCTGGCCGTCAACGGATACGCGCCCAGCTTCGACGACTGCGCCAAATGCGGTATGACCGGTCCCAACCGGTTCTTTTCGGTCGGGGCGGGAGGAGTCGTCTGCGGCGACTGCCGGGTGCCGGGAAGCGTCGTACCCTCACGGGAGTCACTGGAACTGCTCGGCGCGCTGCTGGGCGGCGACTGGGAGACCGCGGACGCCTGCGAGCCGCGCCACTGCCGTGAGGGCAGCGGGCTGGTGGCGGCCTACCTCCAGTGGCACCTGGAGCGCGGACTGCGCTCCCTGCGGTTCGTCGAGAAGACCTGAGCCGAGAAGGCATGAGGAGAAGTACCACCATGGCACGTCACGGGATTCTGGCCCGTTCCCGAAGCTCGTACCGGACACCCGACCCGCACCCGTCGGGGGCGCGTCCGCCGAAGCTCCAGAGCGAGCTGGTGCCCAAGCACGTGGCCGTCGTCATGGACGGCAACGGCCGCTGGGCCAAGGAGCGCGGCCTGCCGCGCACCGAGGGCCACCGGGTCGGCGAGGGCGTCGTCCTGGACGTGCTGAAGGGCTGCCTGGAGATCGGCGTCAAGAACCTCTCGCTGTACGCCTTCTCGACCGAGAACTGGAAGCGCTCGCCCGAGGAGGTGCGCTTCCTGATGAACTTCAACCGGGACGTGATCCGGCGGCGCCGCGACGAGATGGACGAACTCGGCATCCGTATCCGGTGGGTCGGGCGCATGCCCAAGATGTGGAAGTCCGTCGTGCAGGAGCTCCAGGTCGCCCAGGAGCAGACCGTCGACAATGACGCGATGACGCTGTATTTCTGCGTCAACTACGGGGGGCGCGCCGAGATCGCCGATGCGGCGCAGGCCATCGCCCGTGATGTCGCCGACGGGCGGCTCGACCCGTCCAAGGTCAACGAGAAGACCTTCGCCAAGTATCTCTACTACGCCGACATGCCCGACGTGGATCTCTTCCTGCGTCCCAGTGGTGAGCAGCGCACCTCCAACTATCTGCTCTGGCAGAGCAGTTACGCCGAGATGGTCTTCCAGGACGTGCTGTGGCCCGATTTCGACCGGCGCGATCTGTGGCGGGCCTGCGTGGAATACGCCTCGCGCGACCGTCGCTTCGGCGGGGCCATCCCCAACGAGGCCCAGCTCGCCGGCGACCAACGCGCCTAGCCCCTCCCGGGCGGGGTGACCCGATCCTTCCCGGGGCCGCCCCCGGACGGTTCCTCCGCCCTGGACGGCGGCCCGATCTTCCCGGCCGCGCGGTGCCCTTGCGCAGGGCCTGCTTTTTTGGGGGCGCGGGGAACTGCGCGACCAGCCACGGCGGGGCGCGCCGTGGAAAACCGGCCCCAGCGGGGCAGTTGCTGTGTGCTTTCGGGCTGAAAGCCCGGTGGTGGCTGAGCGCGCAGTTCCCCGCGCCCCTGAAGACACGTGGCCGGCGCCCCGGTGGAAGAGCCGTCCGGGGGCCGCGCCCGGGAAAGACCGGCCTACCGCCCCGGTGGAAGAGCCGTCCGGGCGGGGTCGGGGAAGGGCGGGGGAGGCCCTTGGGGGTGGGCTAGGGCTGGGGGTGCTCGACGCAGTCGGAGCAGGTGCCGAAGATCTCCATGGTGTGGGCGACATCGGCGAAGCCGTGCTCGGCGGCGACGGCGTCGGCCCACTTCTCGACGGCGGGCCCCTCGACCTCGACGGCCTTGCCGCAGACGCGGCAGACGAGGTGGTGGTGGTGGCCGCCGCCGGAGCAGCGGCGGTAGACGGACTCGCCCTCACCGGTCCGGAGGACATCGATCTCGCCCGCGTCGGCCAGCGACTGAAGGGTCCGGTAGACCGTGGTGAGCCCGACGGAGTCGCCGCGGTGCTTCAGGATGTCGTGCAGATCCTGCGCGCTGCGGAATTCGTCGACCTCCGAGAGAGCGGCCGACACGGCGGCCCGTTGCCGGGTGGAGCGGCCACGTACGGGATGGGTGGTCACCGGTGCCTCCTTCTGGGTCGCTTCGTGCACCTGTCCGGACGGCCCATTGTGCCAGGCCGTTCCGTTCAGGCGGGTACCTCGTCGGCGGCGCCGCGGGCGGCGGGCACCTCCACCTCCAGGGTGCACCGTTCCCGCTCCGCCGCGGCCCGCCTGGCGCGTTTCCTGGCCAGCGGAGTGGCGAGCGCGGTGAGCACGATGAAGAGCCCGATGGTGATCAGGACGATCGTCGCACCGGACGGCACGTCCACGTAGTACGAGGTGACGGTGCCGGACAGTGTCACGGTGACGCCGATGGCCACCGCGCTGACGAAGGTGACCAGGAAGCTGCGGGTGACCTGCTGCGCCGCCGCGACGGGGATCACCATCAGCGCGCTGACCAGCAGCAGCCCGACCACGCGCATCGCGACCGTGACGGTGAGCGCGGCCGTGACCGCGACCAGCAGATTCAGCAGCCGCACCGGCAGCCCGGTGACCCGCGCGAACTCCTCGTCCTGCGACACCGCGAAGAGCTGCCGCCGCAGGCCCACGGTCACCAGCATGACGAAGCCCGCCAGCAGGCACATCGTGGTGATGTCGGACGGCGAGACGGTGGTGATCGAACCGAACAGGTACGTCTCCAGGTTGGCGTTGGAGCCGTTCGGCGCGAGGCTGGTCAGCATCACACCGCCCGCCATGCCGCCGTAGAAGAGCATGGCCAGCGCGATGTCGCCGCGCGTCTTGCCGTACCAGCGGATCAGTTCCATCGCGACGGCGCCCGCCACCGAGACGGCGGTGGCCATCCAGACCGGGTTGGACTGGAGGAGGAAGCCGAGGCCGACGCCGGTCAGCGCGACATGGCCGATACCGTCGCCCATCAGGGCCTGCCGTCGCTGCACGAGGTAGATCCCGATGGCCGGCGCGGTGAGGCCGACCAGCGCGGCGGCGATCAGGGCCCGTTGCATGAAGGCGTAGTCGAGGAATTCCATCAGCTCAGCAGTCCCGTCCTGACCGGCGCGGCCGAGGCGTCCGCGTGCGGGTGTACGTGGTCGTGGCCCGGCAGGGCGTGCTGTCCCAGTGCCCGCGGCGGCGCGCCCTCGTACGTCACGCAGCCGTCGCGCAGCACGACCGCGCGGTCGATCAGCGGTTCCAGCGGCCCCAGTTCGTGCAGGACCAGCAGGACGGTGGTGCCCGCCGCGACCTGGGCGCGCAGGGTCGCCGCGAGGATGCGCTGGCTGTCGAGGTCCACGCCCGCCATCGGCTCGTCCATGATGAGCAGGTCCGGCTCCCCGGCCAGCGCGCGGGCGATCAGCACCCGCTGGTGCTGGCCGCCGGAGAGCGCGTCCACGGAGTCGCCCGCGCGGTCGGTGAGGTCGACGACGGCGATGGCCCGGTCCACGGCCGCCCGGTCGGCGCGGCGCATCGGCCGCAGCCGGGTACGGGCCAGCCGCCCGGCCGAGACCACCTCGCGTACGGTCGCGGGCACGCCGCCGGCCGCCGTGGTGCGCTGCGGCACGTACCCGATCCGCGCCCACTGCCGGAAGCGGCGCAGCGGCGTACCGAACAGCTCCAGCGAGCCGCCGGTCAGCGGCACCTGGCCGATGACCGCGCGCACCGCCGTGGACTTGCCCGAGCCGTTGGCGCCGAGGAGCGCCACGACCTCGCCGCGCCCGACGGTCAGGTCGATGCCGCGCAGTACGGGGCGAGCGCCGAGGGTGGCGGTGGCGCCGCTGAGCGCGATGACCGGGTCCGTGACCGCGCCGGTGTCCCCGGCCGCTTCGACGGCTTGCTGGTCCATGGCGGTGACCTCCGTCACTTCGCGCCGAGCGCCGCGCGCAGGGCCGTCAGATTGCTCCGCTGCACCTGGAAGTAGTCGGTGCCCTTGGACTTGTCGGTGATGCCCTCGATCGGGTCGAGGACGTCGGTGCGCAGCCTCAGGTCGCCCGCGAGGGTCTTCGCGGTGGCGTCGCTGACCAGCGTCTCGAAGAAGACGGTCGACACGTGCTTGCTCTTCACCAGGTCGTGCAGCGCCTTGACCCGCGCCGCGCTGGGCTCGCTCTCCGGGTCGATGCCGTTGATGGCCTCCTCGACCAGCCCGTACCGCTCGGCGAGGTAGCCGAAGGCGGCGTGCGTGGTGACGAAGGTGTCGGAGGCGCGGTTCTTCAGGCCGTCGCGGAATGCGGTGTCCAGGGCGGTGAGCCGGGCGACCAGCGCGTCGGTGTTCTTGCCGTACGCCGCCGCGTTCGCCGGGTCGGCCTGCTCCAGCGCCTTGCCGACGCCCTTGGCGACCTCGGCGTACTTCACCGGGTCCAGCCAGATGTGCGGGTCGGCGCCCGCGCCTTCCTCGCTGCCGCCGCCGGTGCCGTTGTCGCCGGTCGTGTGGTGCGTGCCGTCCACCTCGGTGCCGTGGGACTCCAGCGGGGTCAGCGACGCGGCGTCGACCTTGTGCTTGACGCCGGAGAGCTTCACGGCGTCGTCCACGGCGGGCTGGAGGCCCTTGAGGTAGACGATCACATCGGACTGGCCGAGCCTGCCGGTCTCCTTCGGCGTCAGCTCCAGGTCGTGCGGCTCCACGCCCGGCTTGGTGAGGTCGGTCACCGCGACATGGTCGGCGCCGATCTGCGCCGCCAGGTACTCCAGCGGGTAGAAAGCGGCCGTGACCTTGAGTTTTCCGCCGCTCTTGGAGTCACCCGAGGTGTTCTCGGAGGCGTCGGCGCCGGAGCAGGCCGACAGTGCCAGCAGGCCGAGCACGGCCGCGGCGGCGACGGAGACGGCGGATATCGGGCGGCGATGGATGTTCATGACTGTCATTTTCATCTGATGTGGAAACGATTGTCAATATCCGTAGGGCGGGGTCCGCGATCCGCTCCCGGCCGGGTTCCTGGAGCCGGGTTCCGGAACGGATTTGATAAGGGGACCGCACCCGCCGGTAATCTGAGGCAACTGACCGCTTCGTCGTACTGAAGAGAGCACCGTGGCCGCCGACAAGATCGACACCATCGTCAGCCTGAGCAAGCGCCGTGGCTTCGTTTTCCCGAGCAGTGAGATCTACGGCGGCTCCAAGGCCGCCTGGGACTACGGGCCGCTGGGCGTCGAGCTGAAGGAGAACATCAAGCGCCAGTGGTGGCGCGCCATGGTGACCTCCCGTGAGGACGTGGTGGGAATCGACTCGTCGGTGATCCTCGCCCCCGAGGTCTGGGTGGCCTCCGGCCACGTCGCCACGTTCTCCGACCCGCTCACCGAGTGCACCTCCTGTCACAAGCGCTACCGCGCGGACCACCTGGAGGAGGCGTACGAGGCCAAGCACGGCAAGCCCCCGGCCAACGGCCTCGCCGACATCAACTGCCCGCACTGCGGCACCAAGGGCGCCTTCACCGAGCCCAAGCAGTTCTCCGGCATGCTCCAGACCCACCTCGGCCCGACCCAGGACGCGGGCTCGGTGGCGTACCTGCGGCCCGAGACCGCGCAGGGCATCTTCACCAACTTCGCCCAGGTGCAGACCACTTCGCGCAAGAAGCCGCCGTTCGGCATCGCCCAGATGGGCAAGTCGTTCCGCAACGAGATCACGCCGGGCAACTTCATCTTCCGCACCCGCGAGTTCGAGCAGATGGAGATGGAGTTCTTCGTCAAGCCCGGCGAGGACGAGAAGTGGCACGAGTACTGGATGCAGGAGCGCTGGAACTGGTACACGGGCCTGGGCATCCGGGAGGAGAACATCCGGTGGTTCGACCACCCCAAGGAGAAGCTCTCCCACTACTCCAAGCGCACCGCCGACATCGAGTACCGCTTCAACTTCGGCGGCCAGGAGTTCAGTGAGCTGGAGGGCGTCGCCAACCGCACCGACTACGACCTCTCCTCGCACTCCAAGGCGTCCGGCCAGGACCTCTCCTACTTCGACCAGGAGGCGGGCGAGCGCTGGTTCCCGTACGTCATCGAGCCCGCGGCCGGTGTCAACCGCGCGATGCTGGCCTTCATGCTCGACGCGTACAACGAGGACGAGGCGCCCAACGCCAAGGGCGTCATGGAGAAGCGCACCGTGATGCGGCTCGACCCGCGCCTCGCGCCGGTCAAGGTCGCCGTCCTGCCGCTCTCCCGCAACCCCGAGCTTTCCCCGAAGGCCAAGGGCCTGGCCACCGCCCTGCGCGCCAACTGGAACATCGAGTTCGACGACGCGGGCGCCATCGGCCGCCGCTACCGCCGCCAGGACGAGATCGGCACGCCGTTCTGCGTGACCGTCGACTTCGACACGCTCGAGGACAACGCGGTGACGGTCCGCGAGCGCGACACGATGAAGCAGGAGCGCGTGTCGCTCGACCAGGTGGAGACCTACCTGGGCAGCCGACTGCTGGGCTGCTGACGCCGTTGCACACGGGCGGGGGGGGGGGGGGGGGGGGGGGGGGGGGGGGGGGGGGGGGCGTCGTTTTTCCCTTTTTTGGTGTCGGGGTTGGGGGTGTAGAAAACAGACGACCACC
>NZ_JBVHMF010000002.1:162790-190819 GCF_055558595.1 Streptomyces sp. NPDC025721
CTTCCTCTCCCCCCCCCTCCCCCCTCCCCCTCCCCCCCCCCCCCCCCCCCCCGCACCCCCCCCCCCCCCCCCCCCCCCCCCCCCCCCCCCCCCCCCCCCCGCCCTCGTCGTCCCGTGCGTCAGTCCGCGCACAGGCCGCGCAGCACCAGCTCGCACACCGCCGTGAACTCGGCGTCGACGCCCGGCAGGGTCCACTCGGCCGCGTGCGCCGGGTCGTGGAAGCGGCAGGTGGCGTCCCAGACGGCGCGGGCGGTGGCCGCCCGGTCGCAGGGGGCGAACTCACCGCGCCTGACGCCGTCCGCGACGATCCCGGCGAGCTGGCCGATCGTCTCCTGCACGTGGCGGCTGACGGCGCCGCTGTTGTCGCGCGCCAACACCTGGAAGGTGGCGAAGAGTTCCGGGTCGAGCCCGGCCTTGCGCCGCTTGGCCGCGAAGAGTTCGGCGAGCCAGCGCGGCAGCCGCTCGGGCGCCGGCCCGTCCTCCGCGGCGATGTCCGCGAGCGCCGCGTGCGCCTCGGCCAGCCACTTCTGGGTGACCGCCTCGCGCAGCTCCGCCTTGCTGCGGAAGTGCCGGTAGACGCTGCCGTGGCTGACCCCGAGCGCCCGCGCCACATCGACCACCGTGGCCTTCGCGGGGCCGTAGCGGCGCAGCACGTCCTCGGTGGCTTCGAGGACGCGGTCACGGGTCAGGGGCTCCGGCGGCATGGGAGAGGCGGCCTTTCGGCGGGTCGGGACACGGCTTCTGCGACGGCGACGGCCGCCGTGATCGCCGGGGCCGTCGCCGTCCAGTGTGCGGCAGGGCGCCGCCGGCTCAGCGCTCGCTGTCCAGATGGGTCATCTGCCGGGGGTCGTAGCGGGTGCCCGCGACCTCCGCGGCCGGGACGGCCCGCTCGATGTCGGCGATGTCCGCGGCGTCCAGCGTCAGGTCGAGCGCGGAGAGCGCCTCGGTGAGCCGGTCCCTGCGGCGGGCGCCGATCAGCGGCACGATGTCGTCGCCGCGGGACAGCACCCAGGCGATGGCGGCCTGCGCGACCGTGACGCCCTTGCCGTCCGCGACCTCGCGCAGCGCCTCGACCAGGCCGAGGTTGCGCTCCAGATTCTCCCCGGAAAAGCGCGGGTTGTAGCTGCGGAAGTCGCCCGCCTCCGTGCCGCTGCCCCGGGTCCAGTGGCCGCTGAGCAGCCCGCGCGAGAGCACGCCGTACGCCGTCACGCCGATGCCGAGATCGCGGGCGGTGGGCAGGATCCGGTCCTCGATGCCGCGCGAGAAGAGGCTGTACTCGATCTGGAGGTCGGCGATCGGGGCGACGGAGGCGGCCCTGCGCAGCGTCTCCGCGCCGACCTCGGACAGCCCGATGTGCCGGACGTGCCCGGCCTGGACCAGCTCGGCGATCGCGCCGACGGTCTCCTCGATCGGCACGTCCGGGTCGACGCGGGCGATCCGGTAGATGTCGATGTGGTCGGTGCCGAGCCGGTTCAGGGAGTACGCGAGGAAGTTGCGGATCGCGACCGGGCGGCCGTCGTAGCCGCCGAAGCCGCCCTCGACATCGCGCAGCGCGCCGAATTTGACGCTGATGACGGCCTGGTCGCGGCTGCCGGGGCGGGCCCGCAGGGCGTCGCGGATCAGCAGTTCGTTCAGGCCCATGCCGTAGAAGTCGCCGGTGTCGAGCAGGGTCACGCCCGCGTCCAGCGCGGCGTGGATGGTGGCGACGGACTCGGCGTCGTCGGAGGCGCCGTACGCGCCGGACATGCCCATGCAGCCGAGGCCGAGGGCGGAGACGACGGGTCCTGTGGTGCCGAGGGTGCGGGTGCGCATCGGTGGGGGTCCCCTTCGGGGTCGTCGGCGGGACGGGTGTGCGTTCCCACCGTCACATGTGGACTGACAGATATCAACATCTGTCAGTCCACATGTCGTGCGACCGTGCCCCCGGGGGCCGTCCTCGGCCCGGGGCGGTGGGCCGGTCCTCTGGGGGGCGCGGGCCGGGGCCGGTTCGGGCCGGTGTGCCCGCCGCTAGACGATTCTGCGCGGCAGCCGGGTGCTCAGCGCGACCGTCGCGACCACCGCCGCGAGCTGCGCGACCAGCGCCCAGACCAGGGCGTCCCGTACGCCGATCGAACCGGACAGGGTCAGGAACAGGGTGCCGAGAGTGGCCACGCCCAGCGCGAGGCTGGACTGCTGGGTGGTCGCCATCGCGCCGCTGCCGACCCCGGCCTGCGCGGCCGGCACCTCGCTGAGCACGATCCGGAGCACCACCGGCAGGACGAAGCCCTGGCCGAAGCCGATCACGGCCATGCTCGGCGCCAGCTCCGCGATGCTCAGACCCGTACCGCCGTAGTGGAAGGTCGCGGCCAGCGCCACCAGGCCGACGCCCTGGACCAGCGAGCCCGCGGTCACCACACGGCGGCCGAAGCGGGCCACCATCCGCGGACCGAGCAGCGAGGCGGCGAAGAAGGCGGCGCACAGCGGGGCCAGCGCGGCCCCCGCCTCCAGCGCCCCGAAGCGCAGCCCGTCCTGCATGGCCACCGCCACGACGAACATGAAGCCGCCGAAGCCGAGGCAGAAGGGCACGATGAGCAGCAGACCGCTGCGCACGCTGTGGACGCGCAGCAGCGACGGCGGGATCAGCGGATTGCCGCCGTCGCGCTCACCGCGCCGCTCGACCGCCACGAAGGCCGCCGCGGCGAGCGGGAAGACCGCGAGCAGCACCCACGACCACAGCGGCCAGCCGGCCGCCCGGCCCTCGGTGAGCGGCAGCAGCAGGGTGATCAGCGTGACCGCGAGCAGTGCGGTGCCGGGCTTGTCGATACGGGCCGGGTGCGCGGACCGCGTCTCCGGCACCGACTTCAGCGCCAGCGCCAGCGCGACGGCCGCCACCGGCACGTTCACCAGGAAGATCGCCCGCCAGCCGCTGCCCGCGATGTCCGCGGAGACCAGCACGCCGCCGAGCACCTGGCCGACGACGCTGGCGATGCCCGCGGTCGCGCCGTAGTAGCTCAGCGCCTTGCCGCGGGCGCCGCCCGAGGTCGCGGACTGGATGGTGGCCAGCGCCTGCGGCAGCAGCAGCGCGGAGGCGGCGCCCTGGGCGACGCGGGCCGCCACCAGGGTCCAGGCGGAGGGGGCGACACCGCAGGCCAGCGAGGTCACGGCGAACAGGCCGAGGCCCCACAGGAAGAGATTGCGGCGGCCGAACATGTCGCCGAGCCGCCCGCCGAGCACGAGCAGCACCGCGTAGGCGACGCCGTAGCCCGCGACGACCATCTCCAGGACCGCGGGTCCGGCGTGCAGGTCGCGGTCGATGGTGGGCAGGGCCACGTTGACGATGAAGAAGTCCACCATCGGCAGCGCCGCGCCGAGCAGCACGGTCAGCAGGCCGAGGGAGCTCAGGCCGGGGGCCGGGGCGGGGGAGTGCGAGCGGGTGGGGACGGAAGAGTTCCGGGCGGGCGCCCCGATGCGGGTCACGCGGGGGAGCACCTGAGCCCGGGAGGTCATGGTGGGTTCCATTCGGTCGGTCACATGGTCCACACTGGACCCGTTCTCAGGGTGGTACCAGAGAGCGTTTATCCAGGTATACGCACCACCTGGCAACCGGCTGCCGGATCGGGCACTCTGGGAATATGACCGCAGACGCCAGCACTTTCCCGTCGAGCACCGTGACCCCGGGCCCGGGCACTGTCGCCCCGGATTCGGGCGCCGTTTCCCCGGATTCGGTCCCCGTCCCCGCGGGGACGGGGACCGTGTCGCCGGACTCGGCCGCCGCCCCCGCGGGTCAGGGGAGCGTCTCGCTGGACGTCTCCGGGGCCGATGTGCCCGAGGCCGCCGCCGCGGAGAGCCGCCGCCAGGAGCTGGCGTCCTTTCTGCGCAGCCGCCGGGAGCGGATCTCACCGGACCAGGTCGGGCTGCCGCCCGGCCGTCGGCGCCGGACGCCCGGACTGCGCCGCGAGGAGGTCGCACAGCTCGCCGCCGTCGGGGTCACCTGGTACACGTGGCTGGAGCAGGCGCGGGAGATCCAGGTCTCCGGGCAGGTCGCCGACGCCATCGCGCGCGCCCTGATGCTCGACCACAACGAGCGCAAGCACCTGTTCACCCTCGCCGGGACCGCCGACCCGCACCCGCACCTGGAATGCCCCGGCATGTCACCCGCGCTGCTCGCCATGGTCGACCAGCTCGCGCCGCTGCCCGCCGCGGTCGTCAACAGCCGGTACGACGTGATCGCGTACAACCGCACTTACGGCAGGCTGGTCAGCGACCTGGACGCGCTGCCCGTCGAGGACCGCAACGTCATGTGGCTGTCGTTCACCGACCCGCTGTGGCGCGAGCGGATGGTCGACCGCGAGGAGAGCATCCGGCTGATGGCCGCCAAATTCCGCGTCTCGATGGCCCAGCACCTGGCGGAGCCCGCCTGGCGCGAGCTGCTCAAGCGGCTCCAGCAGAACTCGCCCGACTTCCGCGAGATGTGGGAACGGCACGAGGTGCTCCAGCCCGACGGCCACATCAAGCGCTATCTGAACCCCGAAGTCGGCCTGCTCTCCTTCGACTTCACCCACCTGTGGCTCGGCCCGCAGCAGGGCCCCCGCCTGACCACGTACACCCCGGCCGACGACCTCACCCGCGAGCGCCTCAACCGGCTGCACGCGCTGGTCTCCGCGCGGGAGCGGCAGCCGATCGCGGGCTGATCCGCGAGCGAGCCCCGGCCTTCCGGCCGCCGGCAGATCCGCTTTCCGGCCCCCCTTCCGGCCCCCCGTGCCTCCTCGGCACGGGGGGCCGGACGCTTCTGCAGATTTGGAATATCCACACAGATCCATGCTGGGTGTGGCGTTTCCATAGGGAGCCTATGGGAGGGAATGCCCGCTTCACGCTCCTCCAGGTGATCAACTCGTCACTCTATGGTCATGCTTGGTCGCTCATCGGCCACGGAATGTCTCATTCGGACACTCTTCCTCGCGCAGCCTCTTGTGGCATTGCGTGGATACAGGTATGAATTCCACACGAAGCAAAAGTGAGGTTGGCACGGAAGGGCCCGCGATGAGCGTTAACGGCACATCCGCGCACTTCGCGGAGGAACGTCGGCGAGCGCTGCTCGACCAGCTCAAGGCCAACGGGCGGCTCGAAGTCGTCGCCGCGGCCGACCGGCTGGAGGTGACGTCGGAGACGATCCGCCGCGATCTGGTGCTGCTGGAGCGCCGCGGTCTCGTCCAGCGGGTGCACGGCGGAGCGATCCTCCTCGACCGTGAGCACCTCGTCCCCGACCTCCAGTCGCGCAGGCGGCTGATGGCGGTGGCGAAGGACCTGATCGCCCACGCCGCGGTCAAGCACATGCCCGACGAGGGCGCGGTGATCATCGACGCCGGGACCACCACCGGCCGGATGGCCGAGATATTTCCCGGCGGTCCCTCGCTGGTCGTCATGACCAACAGCCTCCAGGCGGCGATCGCGCTCGCGGGCAAACAAGGACTCAGCGTCCACACCCTCGGCGGCCGCGTCCGGGCCAACACCCTGGCCGAGGTCGACGCCCCCGCGCTCGGCGCCATCGCGCGCGTCCACGTCGACGTCGCCTTCATCGGCACCTACGGGGTCTCGCCCCAGCACGGCTTCTCCACCCCCGACCCGGCCGAGGCCGCGGTCAAGGAGGCGATGATCCGCGCCGCCAAGCGGACCGTCGTCCTCTGCGACAGCAGCAAGATCGGCAAGGACCACTTCGCCCGGTTCGCCGACACCTCCCAGCCCGATCTCCTGATCACCGACGCCGACGCCCCACCGGAACTGCTGCGGGCCCTGGAGTCCTCCGGGCTGGCGATCGAAGTGGTTCCGATCCCATGACAAGCGATCCCGCAGACACCGCCGCCACGGCGACGTGTACCACCGCAAAGGAGCGAGGTATGCCTTCCACAGTCCTCACGTCAAGGGCGAGGGCAGCGGTCATCGCTGCCGCGTGCATCGGGCTCGGGCTCGCCACCGCGTGCGCGCCCTCCAACGACGGCTCCGGCGGTGACAGCGGCGCGGCCGACTCCGGGCAGAGCCAGGACGTCAGCCAGTTCGTCACCGCGGTGCAGGCCGCGCAGAAGGGTCCCGAGTCCTTCGCGGGACCGACCGACAAGCCGGTCACCGTGCCCAAGGACATCAAGGTCGCGATCATCCCGTGCGGTGTCGCCATCGGCGGCTGCAACACCCCCGCCGAAGCGGTCAAGGGCATCGTGAAGACCCTCGGCTGGAAGCCCACGATCTACGACGGCCAGTCCAACGCCCGTACCCAGAACAACATGATCCTCAACGCCGTCTCCAACCGGGCCGATGTGATCGCCACGGTCTCCATCGACTCCAAGCTCGTCCAGCAGGGCCTGGAGGCAGCCAAGAAGGCCGGGATTCCGGTGATCTCGATGAACAACGGCACCGGCTCCCCCAACCCCAAGCCCGAACTGGAGCCCGGCCAGATCGACTTCGACCTCGACGTGGCACCCGACTACGGCGCCAACGGCCGGATGCAGGCGGACTGGGTGATCGCCGACTCCAAGGGCACCGCCGTGGTCCAGCCGGTCATCACCAGCGAGTACCTGTCCAACACGGTCACGTACAACGCCTTCGTCGCCGAGATGAAGAAGTGCGCGGCGTGCAAGGTGCTCAAGCCGGTCAACTTCACCACCGACGAGATCGCCTCGGGCGCCCTGGGCACCCGTACCGTCTCGACCCTCCAGCAGCACGCGAACGCCACCTACGTCTACACCGGCTTCGACGCCGCCGCCGCGGCGGAGGTCAACGCGATCAGGCAGGCCGGTCTCGGCGCCAAGGTCAAGCTGGTCAGCGCGGTCGGCGACCCGATCAACCGGCAGTTCATCCGCGAGGGCGACATCCAGGGCGCGACCGTCATCGAGATCCCGTCGCTGTACGGCTACGCGACCGTCGACCAGATGATCCGCACCGTGCAGAAGCAGCCCGCCGTCGAACCGGCCAACGAGGGCGCGATCACGGTCCTGCTCACCAAGGACAACATGATCGGCAACAACGACCAGTGGAAGCTGCCGTTCGACGTCGCCGCCGAGTACCACAAGCTCTGGGGCACGAAGTGACCACCCGGGCAACCGATGAGGTCATGGCGGCGCGCTCGCTGTGCAAGACCTTCGGTGCCACCCAGGCCCTGTGGGACGTCTCACTCGGCCTGGTCCCCGGCGCGGTGCACGCGCTGGCCGGGGCGAACGGCTCGGGCAAGTCCACCCTGATCAAGATCATGAGCGGGGTGTTCGGCCCGGACAGCGGCCACCTGCTGGTGGACGGCGCCCCGCAGGAGTGGTCGTCGCCGATGGACTCCCGCGCGGCGGGCGTCGGCGTCGTCCACCAGGAGGCGCCGCTGGTCGACACGCTCAGGGTCGCGGACTGCGTCGCGCTGCTCGGCGGCTTCGAGGGCGTCCCCGCCCTCGGGCTCAGCCACCGGGCGCTGGTACGGCGCGCGCAGCGGCTGCTCGACGAGCACGAGGTGCCGGTCGACGCCCGTACCACCTGCGCCGAACTCGGCCCCGCCGAACGGGCGATGGTGTCCCTCGCCGTCGCCACCGGACAGGGCAGCCGCATCCTCGTCCTCGACGAGGTCACCGCCTCGCTGCGGCAGGACGACGCGGAACAGGTCCTCGGCCTGGTCCGCAGGCTCGCCGACCGGGGCACGGCGGTCCTCATGGTCACCCACCGGATCGGCGAGATCACCCAGTACGCCGACCGCCTCACCGTGCTGGCGGCCGGTCGTACGCAGTACGAGGGACCGTCCGCCGAGGTCAGCGCGGCCCGGATCATCGAGTACATGCTCCCTGAGCAGCGGCTGGCCGCCGAGCAGGCGGCCGGGGCCGGGCACCGCAAGGAGCCCGCCGCCCCCGGCTCCCGCGAGGCGTACGGCGCGGGGGCGCCGGCCGGGGACGGCGCGGACCGGACTCTGATGGAGGTCCGCGGGCTGACCGGCCACCGGCTCGACCCGCTGGACCTCGACATCCGCGCGGGCGAGATCGTCGGCGTCACCGGCCTGCCCGACTCCGGCGTGGACGAACTGCCGTATCTCCTCGCGGGCGGCGTGCCGCCCCGCTCGGGCACCGTCCGCTTGCGGGGGTTCGAACCCACCCGCGCCTGGACCGCTTCCACCGCCCGCAGGCAGGGCGTGGCGCTGCTGCCCAGGGACCGGCTCTCGCACGGCGGCGTCGCCGTCCTGAGCGTCGCCGACAACATCGCGCTCCCCTCGCTGCGCCGCTTCTGGCACCGCGGGTCGGCGCTGCGCGAGGCGATCGGCCGGGTGATCCGCGAACTCGACGTACGGCCGCGCGACCCCTCCGCCTCCCTCGGCAGCCTCAGCGGCGGCAACCAGCAGAAGGTGCTGCTCGGCAAGTGGCTGTCGACCGACCCGAAGGTCCTGGTGCTCGACGAACCGACCAACGGCGTCGACCCGGGCGCGCGGCTCCTGATGTTCGAAGCGGTCAGGAAACGCGTGGACCAGGGCATGGGCGCGGTCCTGTTCTCCTCGGAGTTCGAGCAGCTCACCGCGTACTGCGACCGGATGGTGGTGCTGCGCCCCGGCGCCGGGGCGCAGGAGATCCCCGTCCCCGACAACCCCGTCAAGCTGGCCAGGATCGTGGCGAGTCCACAGGAGGACGGTCCGAGATGAGCAGAGAAGATCTCGACACAGTGAAGCCCGACGCGCTGACCGGGGGCGCCGTGACCGCCGACCGGCAACCGGCCGCCGACCGGCAACCGACCGCCGGGCGGTCCCACGGCGCCGGCCTCCTGCGTACGATCGGCGAAGCCCTCATCCAGCGCTACGCCCAGATCGTGCTGCTGGTGGTGCTGATCGTGGTGTTCAGCATGGCCACCCCCAACTTCGCCACCCGGCAGAACTGGACCTCGCTGCTGGTCAGCCAGTCCGTGATCGCGCTGATGACGCTGGCGGTGCTCTTCCCGCTGATCGTCGGCGAGTTCGACCTGTCGGTCGGCTATCTGCTCGGCTTCTGCGCGATGCTCGGAGCCTATCTGACCGGCCAGGGCTGGCCGGTGACCGCGGTGTTCCTCGCGATGGCCGGCTGCGGGGTGGTGGCCGGTGCCTGGAACGGTGTGCTCAACGTGGTGTTCGGCATCAACTCGTTCATCGCGACCCTGGGCATGGGAATCGTGCTCTCCGCGATGACTCTGATGCTCAGCAACGGCGCCATCCTCACCACCGTTCCCGGCCTGGCCAAGACCCTCGGCCGCGGCTACGCGGTGCAGGTCGCCTGGGCGGTGTGGATCGTCGCGATCGTGGCCGTCATCTGCTTCTACCTGCTCCAGCACACCCCGGTCGGCGCCCGGCTGTACGCGATCGGCGGCTCCGAGCGCGTGGCGTTCCTGGCCGGTGTGCGCACCGGCCGGTACAAGATCCTCGCCTTCGGCTGCGCCGGCGGGCTGGTCTCGCTGGCCGCCGTGCTCCAGCTCGGCCAGGCCGGTTCCGTGACCCCCAGTCTCGGCCCCGACCTGCTGCTGCCCGCCTACGCCGCCGCGTTCCTGGGCGTCACCACCTACCGTCCGGGCTTTTACAACGTGCCCGGTGTGATCGTCGCGATCCTGCTGCTCGCCGTCGGTTTCAACGGCTTGAGCCTGCTCGGCGTCCCGTTCTGGGTGCAGCCGCTCTTCAACGGCCTCGCCCTGCTGGTCGCCGTCCTCGCCGCGCGCTTCGTCGCCCGCCGCAGGACCGGTGAACGCCGGGGTCCGGCATGACCCGCCCGTCCGGTCGGCCGCTGCCCCACCCCCTCTCGAAAGGACACACGATGACTGACGTCCCCCATCCGCTCCTGGTCCTGGCCATGGACCACCGGGCGGTGATGCGCGGGCTGTTCGGTGACGCGGTGCCGGCCGCCGAACGCCGGGAGGCGTTCGGCCGGGTGAAGGACCTGGCCTTCGACGCGCTGGTCCGCACGATCGCCGAAGGCGGCACCGACCCGGCCAACCTCGGGGTGCTGATAGACGAGGAGTACGGCGAACGGACCATCCCCCGCGTACGGGAGGCCGGTTGCTGTTTGGTGCTGCCCGTCGAGGAGAGCCGGTCCTCGGTCTTCGACATCAACACCGGCGAGTTCGTCCTCACCGGCGGCGACGACTTCGCCGCCCGCCTGGACGCGCTCGGCCCGGACATGGTCAAGGCGCTCATCGTGCACAACCCCGAACTGCCCGCCGGGCGCAGGGCCCGGCAGACCGCCCGCGCCCGCCAGGTGCTCGACTGGTGCCAGGCCAACCGGCGGCCCTTCATGCTGGAGATGCTGGTCCCGCCGACCGACGCGCAACTCGCCGCGGAAGGCGGCGACAAGGAGCGCTGGCAGCGCGCGCACCACACGGAACTGCTGCTGCGGACGGTCTCGGAGTACCAGGACGCGGGCGTGTGGCCGCACGTGTGGAAGCTGGAGCCGCTGGCCGCCGAGGCCGACTACGCGGTGGTCGCCGGCCACTGCCGGGCCGGGGCGCCTTACCCGACCTCCCTGGTGCTGCTCGGCGGCGGCGCGGACATGGACGCGGTCGCGGAGTGGGTGCGGCAGATCCGCGGGGTGGACGGCTACATCGGCTTCGCCATCGGCCGCAGCCTGTGGATCGACGCCTTCGACGGCTATCTCCGCGGGGACCTCGACGAGGAGCAGGTGGTCGCCTCGATCGCCGGTCGGCTGCGACGGCTGGTCACCGCGTACTCCCTCGGAGAGGACGTGCCGAGCGCGGCGCGCTGACCGGACCGTGCCGTGGCCGTACGGACGGGCGCGCGACCGGTAGACAGGACAAAGCGGCGGATTCCGCATCTTCGGCTGAGGAGGCTGTGATGGCAAGGACGGCATGCGTCGTCGGCGTGGACATCGGCACCACCACGGTGAAGGTGTGCGCCACCGACGAGCGCGGCCACGAGCTGGCGGTGGTCAGGGCCGACACCCCGTGGCGGCTCGCCGCCGGGACGACGGTGCTCGGGCACGAGGACCTGTCCGGCGCGCTGGACGGCCTCTTCCGGCAGCTCGCCGACCGCCTGCCCGGCCGCCACGCGCTCGCCGTCGGCTTCGCGGGCATGGCCGAGGCAGGGTACGCGCTCGCCGCCGACGGCACACCCGTCGCACCGGCCGTGGCCTGGTTCGACACCAGCGGGGCGGACGAACTGGCCGCTCTCCTCGCCGAACAGGGCGACGGTTTCACCGCCACCACCGGCCTGCGGCCCACCACCCGCGCCTCGGCCGTCAAGGTGGCGTGGCTGCTGCCCCGACTGGACGGACGGTCGGCGTCGTCCGCCGGGCCCCGGACGGTTACGTCCACCGCTTCCGGTACGAGGTCCGGCCCGACCGGGAAGGCCGTGAGCTGGCTGAACGTACCGGAGTGGGCCGCCCATTGGGCGGGCGGCCGGGCCACCGCCGAGTGGTCGCTCGCCGCGCGCAGCGGCTTCATGGACGTGACCGCCCGCGAGTGGTGGAAGCACGGCGTGGACCGGGCGGGGCTCGACCCCGCCGCGATGCCGGAACTGCTGCCCGCCGGGTCGCCCACCGGCACCGCGCGGGCCGGTCTGCCGCTGGTCGGCGGCGCGGTCGTCACCGTCGCGGGCCACGACCACCTGGCGGGCGCGATCGGCGCTGGGGCCGTACACCCCGACGACTGCTTCGACAGCCTCGGCACCGGGGAGGCGCTGATCCGCTCCCGGCCCGCCGCCAAGGACCCCGGCCCGCTGACCCGGGCGGTGGCCGCCGGATTCGAGCGCGGTCCGCACATCGTCCCCGGCCGCGACTACCTCTTCGGCGTCCTCGGCACCGGACGCCTGCTGCGCGCCCTGCTCGACGACCGGCTCGGCGCCGAACGGACCCTCGCCGACGTCGACGCGCTCGGCAGGGCCGCGGCCCGCCTGCCCGCGACCGGCCGCGCGGCCGAATTCGCCGTCACCCTCGGCAGCGCGGCCCGGCCGATGGCCCCGCTCGACCCGGCCGCCGTGGTGGCCGCCCTCCACGGACTGCCGGACGCCGAGGCGTGGGCCGTCCTGGTCGAACTGACCTCCTGGCGCTGCCGCGACGCGATCGGCCTGCTCGACGCGCTCGGTGGCCCCGGCAACGCGCTGATCGCCGCGGGCGGCTGGTACACGTCCGGCTACATCAGGGCCGTCCGCGCCCGGGTGCTCGGCTCGGTCCGGCTGCCCGTCGGTGCCGAGGCCGGCGCCTGCGGCGCCGCCCGGATGGCGGCGCTGGCCTGCGGACTCATCCCCGACCTCGGCACCTGGATCGACGACTGGACGGAGTTCACCGCATCATGACGTCCCACCCCATCACCGGGCACACCCGGATCTACGCGCACTTCGCCGACCCGGTGGCCCATGTGCGCACGCCCGAGGTGATGAACCGCTTCTTCCGCCAGCGCGGCATCGACGCGGCCGTGGTGCCGTACCAGGTCGGGGTCGAGGACCTGGCGCAGGCGGTCGCCGCGGCGCGCGCCTGGAAGAACCTTGCGGGCATCGGGGTCACCATGCCGCACAAGGAGCACATCGCCGGGCTGCTCGACGACCTCACCGAGGATGCCGTCAGGGCCGGGGCGAGCAACGTCATCCGCAGGCTGCCCGACGGGCGGCTGCTCGGCGGGCAGTACGACGGCCCCGGCCTGGTCGCGGGGCTGCGCGCGCACGGGGTGCGGCTGGAGGGCGCGCGGGTGCTGCTGCTCGGCGCGGGCGGCAGCGCGCGCGCCGTCGCCATGGCGCTGGCCGCCGCGGGCGTCTCGCACCTGGCCGTCCGCAACCGGACCACCGCCCGCGCCGTCGCCCTGGCCGAGCAGGTCGGCCGCCACTACCCGGCCGTGCGCTGCGAGGTGCGCGAGCGGGACTCCGTCGCCGACGTCGACGTCCTGGTCAACACCACCTCGGTCGGCATGCGCGCCGCCGATCCGCTGCCCGTCGACCTCGCCGCGCTCAGCCCCGCCACGGCCGTCAGCGACATCATCATGAAGCCCGCCAGGACCCGGCTGCTCGACCACGCGCGGCGCGCGGGATGCACGGTCGTGCCCGGCGTCCACATGCTCCTCCACCAACTCGGGCCGACCGCGGACTTCCTCGGCCTCGAACCGACCCTCGAACCCTCCGGCGAACCCGATCCGCCGGACCTCGCCGATCCGCTCGCGCACGCGAGCGATGCCGCGGAGGTGGCGTGATGCGTGCTCTCACCCTGCGGGGCGCCCATGACGCGGCGCTCGGCGAGACCGACGAGGAAGCGCTCGGCGCCGACGACGTACGCGTCGCGGTCGCGCGGGTCGGCCTCTGCGGCTCGGACACCCACTTCTACGCGCACGGGCGGATCGGCGCCTTCCGGCTCACCGGGCCGCACGTGCTCGGCCACGAGGCGTCCGGCACCGTCCTGGAGACCGGTGACCGGGTGACCGACCTCGCCCCCGGCGACCTGGTCGCCGTCGAACCCGGCCTCTGGTGCGGCCGGTGCCGCGAGTGCCTGGCCGGTACGTACAACCTCTGCGCGCGGATGCGCTTCCTCGGGATGCCGCCGCACGCCGGGCTGGCGCGCGAGCGCGTGGTGCTGCCGCGCCGCGCGGTGCACGCCGTCCCCGCCGCGATGACCGCCACGCGGGCGGCCCTGCTCGAACCGCTGTCGGTGGCCGTATGGGCCGTCGGCCGGGCCGCCGTACTCCCCGGCGAGCAGGTGCTCATCGCGGGCGCGGGCCCGATCGGCACCCTGGTGGCGCGGGTGGCCCTGGCCGAGAAGGCGGGCCGGGTGATCGTCGCGGACGTCGACGAGCGCCGACTGGCCCGGCTCGCGCACTCCACGCCCGGCGTGGAGACCGCTCACGTAGGCGCCGACCCCGGCACCGCCTTCCAGGACGTGGCCGCCGACCTCGACTGCTACCTGGAGTGCTCGGGCGCGCCCACCGCGCTGGACGACGGGATGACCCGGCTGCGGCCGCGCGGCCGGGCCGTACTGGTCGGAGTGCCCGCCGCGCCGACGATCACGCTGTCGTCCACCCTGATCCGCTACCGCGAACTCACCCTCACCACCGTCCACCGCTACGCCCACACCTGGCCGCGTGCCATCGAGCTGGTCTCCAGCGGCGCGGTCGAGGTCGACGACCTGGTCTCCGACCACTACGCGCTGGAGGAGGGGCCGAAGGCGCTGGCCGACGCGGCGGCGGGCAAGGTGGCCATGAAGGCCATGATCTCGGTGGACGCGTCATGACCGGCACGCGGGGCGAGGAGCCCGACGGGGGCCGGGAGGACGGGACATCCGGTGCGGCCTCGGCTTCGACGGCCGGGGTTTCCGGTGCGTCGGCCGTGCACGACTCGGCTTCGGGTACGTCGGCCGTGCACGACTCGGCTTCCGGTACGTCGGCCCTCACTGGCACCACCGGCACCACCGGCACCGCCGAGGCCGTCGTCGGCGAACTGGGCGCCGTGGCGCGGCAGACGCCCGAGCGGGTCAGGGACGCTGCCGCGCTGGTGACCCGGGGCCGGGTCTTCTCGCTCAACTGGGACCTGGCCCTGCCCGACCCGCCGATCCTCGGCAGGGGCCGCCACACCCACACCCGTATCGACCTCGGCAACGGCTTCGACGACCGCCTCGACTCCTTCTACCCGCAGGGGTCCTCGCAGTGGGACGGGCTGGCGCACGTGCGCGGCCCCGACGGCACCTATTACGGCGGCCACCGGGCCGCCGACATCGCGGCGGCGGCGGGGCCGCTGGGCATCGAGCACTGGGCGCGGCGCGGCATCGCGGGCCGCTTCGTCCTGGCCGACCTGGTCGGACATGGGCGGCACGGCGGCGACTGCTCCCGCCGGGTCGCCTACACCGCGGCCGACGTGACGGCCGCGCTCGCCGCGCAGGGCACCCAACCGCGGCCCGGCGACGTCCTGTTGCTGCACTTCGGCTGGACGCGCTGGTACGAGGGGCTGGACCGGGCGGCGCGCGAGGCGCTGGCGGCGGAGGGCTTCTTCGCCTCGCCGGGCCTGGCCGTCGATCAGGAGACCAGACGGTGGCTGCGTGGCCTGGAGCTGTCCGCGGTCGCGGCCGACTGCCCCGCGGTGGAGGCCATGCCGTTCGACATGAGCGGGCCCGAGACCTTCCTGCACCACACGCTGATCGCCGAACTGGGCCTCGCGGTGGGCGAATTGTTCGACCTCGCCGCCCTGGCAGAGGACTGCGCCCAGGACGGCGTCCACGAGGGGCTGTTCACCGCGGCCCCGCTCCACCTCACCGGCGCGGCGGGCTCCACCGCCAACGCCCTCGCGCTGAAGTGACGCGGGGACCCGTACGACCCGAAGGAGCTGACGGCGCCGAGGCCACCGAGGACCCGATGCCACCGACGATCCGATGCCACCGAGGACCCGACGCCACCGACGACTTCCGACGGCCCCAACGGCCTTGAGAACCACAGGAGATGACCGACAGCATGGACGTCCTGGAGATTCAGTCCCTGGTGGGCGGGCGATGGACCGGCGCCCCGACGGCGGTACGGGACAATCCGGCCGTCCCCGGTCAGCGGGTCAGCCTCAGCGCGGACCTCGACGCCGCCACCGTGGAGCGCGCGCTGGACGCCGCCCACGCCGCCGCCCGCGACTGGGGACGCACCCCGGCCCCCGCCCGTGGCCGGATTCTGGAGCGGGCCGCCGCGCTCCTCGACGACCGCGCGGACGAGGCCGCCCGGGACATCACCCGCGAGGAGGGCAAGACCCTCGCGGAGGCGCGCGGCGAGGTCGCGCGGGCCGCCGACATCCTGCGCTTCTACGGCAGCGAGGGCTGGCGAATCGGCGGCACGACGTACCCCTCGGCCGCGGGCACCGACCTGGTCTACAGCCGACGCGAACCGCTGGGCGCGGTCGCGGTCATCACCCCCTGGAACTTCCCGATCGCCATCCCCGCCTGGAAGTCCGCGCCCGCCCTGGTCAGCGGCAACGCGGTGGTGCTCAAACCCGCCCAGATAGCCCCCGCGGGCGCCTGGCACCTGGCCAGGGTGCTCCAGGAAGCCGGCCTGCCAGACGGGGTGTTCACCCTGCTGACCGGCTCCGGCGCCCGGATCGGCGCCCAACTCGTCGCGTCGCCGCGGATCGACGCGGTCACCTTCACCGGCTCGGTGGGCGTCGGCGCGGGCATCTACACCGCCGCCGCGCCGCGCCGCATCCGGGTGCAGCTCGAACTCGGCGGCAAGAACGCCGTCGTGGTCTGCGACGACGCCGACGCCGCGGTGGCCGCGCGCATCGTCGCGGCGGGCGGCTTCGGCCTCACCGGCCAGGCGTGCACCGCGACCAGCCGGGTGATCTGCCTGCCGGGCGTCAAGGACGCCTTCCTCGACGCCCTGAGGGAGGAGGCCGCGGCCTACCGGCCCGGCGACGGACTGACCGACGGCGTACGGATGGGCCCTGTGGTCAGCGGCGCCCAACTCGCCACCGATCTGGGCTACGTGGACAAGGCCCTGGCCGAGGGGGCCAGGACCGTGGTCGGCGGCGCGGACCCGGACGGCCTGCTGTTCGGTCCCACGGTGCTGACCGGCGTGCGGCCCGCCGACACCGTCGCCCAGGAGGAGGTCTTCGGCCCGGTGGTCGCGCTGCTCGACGCCACGGGCCTCGACCAGGCCATCGACCTGGTCAACGACTCCCGCTTCGGCCTGACGGCCGGTGTGGTCACCAACGACCTGGACACCGTGCACCGGTTCAGCTCCGAGGTGCGGGCCGGAGTGATCAAGGTGAACCGGCCGACCAGCGGGGTCGAGCTGAACGTCCCCTTCGGCGGGGTCGGCGACTCCTCCACCAACACCTACCGCGAGCAGGGACAGACCGCCGTGGACTTCTTCACCTGGACCAAGAGCGTGTACCAGGCGTCAGCGCCCGGCAGCGCGTCATGACCGGCCCGCGGGCGGACGCGGAGGGGAAGCCGCCACGTCCGCGGGCCCGGGGGGAGGCCGACCGGCCGCACCAAGGGGGGAGCGGCCGGTCGGCCCGATGTCCTGGCCGACGAATGACCTGGCCAACGAATGACCTGGCCGACGAGTGACCGGACGCGCGTGCGCCCCCGCGCCCGACACGGCGCGCACCGGCGAAAACGCCCGGCCGACCGGGCAGGCGACGGCGCGCGGGCGCCGTACATCCACTCGGACGAGCGGGTGGACCGCGGCGCGTGGGAGCCGGTCTGCCCGGCCGAGGCGGTCTACTACGAGGACGGCCCGCCCGACGACCGGCGCGGGCACCTCGCCGCCGACCGGGACTCCGCCGTGTGCCGGGGTCGCCGGGTGGCGCCGGAGAGGTGGGCGGGACCGGTACCGACGCCCCGCCGGCCGCGGGGTGCCGCCGCCGTCGTGGTGACGGCGGCGGGACACGACCTCGCGGCGACGACCTCGTGGCCCCGCCGTCCGGACGCGGCGGGGAAGCGACGACAGGAACGGAACGAACGCGATGGACAAGCCGAACGCACCCCACGGGCCGGGCGACGCGGCGGGCGGCGCCCGCCGCCTGCGCGAACTGCTCGGCCCCAGCGTGCGGTTGGACGCGGGCACCCGTGCGCTGTACTCCTCCGACGCGTCCAACTACCGGGTGCCCCCGGTCGCCGTGGTGCGCGCGGAGTCGGCGGCGCACGCCGTCGACACCGTCGCCCACTGCCACCGGCTCGGGCTGTCCGTGGTGGCACGCGGCGCCGGAACCTCGGTCGCGGGCAACGCGATCGGCCCCGGCGTCGTCCTCGACCTCACCGCGCTCGACGCGGTCGCCGAGATCGACCCCGAGCGCCGTACCGCGACCGTGGGCGCCGGTACCGTCCAGGCCCGCCTCCAGCGCGAGGCCGCGCCGCACGGCCTGCTGCTCGGACCCGACCCGTCGACCGCGGACCGCTGCACCATCGGCGGGATGATCGGCAACAACGCCTGCGGCGCACACGCCGTGGCCTGGGGCAACACCCGTGACAATGTGGTGTCCGCCCGGCTGCTGCTGGCCGACGGCCGCCAGGTGACGGCCGATCAGCACGGCACGTCGGACGCGGAGTTGAACACCCGGCTGCGGCAGACGGCCGACGCGCACCTGGCCGTCCTGCGGACCGAGTACGGCCGCTTCCCGCGCCAGGCGTCCGGCTACGCGCTGGACGCGCTGCTGCCCGAGCGCGGCTTCGACGTGATGAGTTCGCTCGTCGGCTCGGAAGGCACCCTGGCGCTGGTGCTCGACGCCACCGTACGGCTGGTGCCCGCGCCCGCGGCCCGCGCGCTCGCGGTGCTCGGCTTCCCCGACATGCCCGCCGCCGCCGACGCGACCCCGGCGCTGGTGGCCTTGGGCCCGCTGGCCGTCGAGGGCATGGACCGGCGGCTGGTCGAGGTCGTGGTCCGCCGTAAGGGGGCCGCCGCCGTGCCCGCGCTGCCGCGCGGCGCGGGCTGGCTGCTGGTGGAGACCGGCGGCGCGAGCCTCGCGGAGGCGGAGCACGCGGCCCGCGCCGTACTGGCCGCGTCCGGCGCGGTGGACGGCCAGGTGGTGACCGACCCCGGCCGGATCGCCGCGCTGTGGCGGATTCGTACCGACGGGGTGGGCCTGGCGGGCCGCACGCCCGGCGGGGCCGACGCCTGGCCCGGCTGGGAGGACGCCGCCGTACCGCCGGAACGGCTCGGGGCCTACCTGCGGGACCTGGACGCGCTGCTCGGGCAGCACCACTACGACGGCCTGCTGTACGGGCACTTCGGCGACGGCTGTGTGCACGGCCGCTTCGACTTCGGTCTGCGGGACGAGGGCGGCGCGGCCCGGATGCGGGCGTTCCTCGAGGACGCCGCCGACCTGGTGGCCGCGCACGGCGGCTCGATGTCGGGCGAGCACGGCGACGGCCGCGCCCGCGGCGAACTGCTCGCCCGGATGTACTCGCCCGCCGCGCTGGGCGCCGCCGCCGCGGTCAAGGCGGTCTGGGACCCCGGCGCCCTGCTCAACCCCGGTGTGCTGGTCGACCCGGCGCCGCTCGACGCCGACCTGCGGGTCCGGCCGCAACTGCCCGTCGTCACCAGCGCGTTCGCCTACCCGCACGACTCCGGCGACCTCACCCGCGCCGTCCACCGCTGCGTCGGGGTCGGCAAGTGCCGCGCCGACCTCACGACCTCGGGCGGCGCGATGTGCCCGTCGTACCTCGCGACGGGGGAGGAGCGGCACTCCACCCGCGGCCGGGCCCGGCTGCTCCAGGAGATGATCAGGGGCGACCTGGTGGACGGCGGCTGGGCCGACCCGGCGGTGCACGAGGCACTGGACCTGTGCCTGTCGTGCAAGGCGTGTTCGAGCGACTGCCCGGCGGGCGTCGACATGGCCACGTACAAGGCGGAGGTGCTGCACCAGCGCTACCGGCGCAGGCTCCGCCCGGTGACGCACTACTCGCTGGGCTGGCTGCCGCGCACCGCCGGGCTCGCCACCCGGCTCGCGGGTGTCAGCAACGCGCTGCTCGGCAACCGGTGGGTCGGCGCGCTGGTCAAGCGGCTCGGCGGGATCGACGGACGGCGCGGGCTGCCCCGCTTCGCCCGCCACACCTTCCGGGCGTCCTTCCGCGCCGACCGCGACGCCCGCGACGCCCGAGGCCCGCGCCCGTCCCGCCCCCGCGTGCTGCTGTGGGTGGACAGTTTCACCCAGTCGTTCTCGCCCGAGGTCGGCACGGCGGCCGTTCGCGTACTGGAACAGGCCGGATACGCCGTCGAGTTGACCGGCCGTCAGGTCTGCTGCGGACTGACCTGGATCTCCACCGGCCAGCTCGACGGCGCGCGCCGACAACTGCGCCGTACGTACACGGCACTTGAGCCGGCCGTCGCCGACGGTGTGCCCATCGTCGGCCTCGAACCGTCGTGCACGTCCGTGCTGCGCCGGGACGGCGTCGAGCTGCTGCCCGACGACCCCAGGGCGCGGCGGGTGGCCGATCTCACCGTCACTCTGGCCGAGTTGCTGAGCCGTACGCCCGGCTGGAGCCCCCCGGACCTGTCGGGCGTCCGGACCGTCGCCCAACCGCACTGCCACCAGCGGGCGGTGATGGGCTGGCGGGCGGACGAAGAACTGCTGCGCACGGCGGGCGCCGACGTCACGGCGGTCGGCGGCTGCTGCGGGCTCGCGGGCAACTTCGGTGTGGAGCGCGGCCATTACGACGTCTCGGTGGCCGTCGCGCGGACCGCGCTGCTGCCCGCGCTGGAGACGGCGGAGCGCACCGGCCCGGTGCTGGCCGACGGATTCTCCTGCCGCACCCAGATCGACGACCTCGCGGCCGGCGCCGGAGCGGTCCACCTGGCCCAACTGCTCGCGTCCGCGCTCGACGCGTCCGACGGCCGGGCGGTGGAGGACGGCGACGACGGTTGAGACGGTTAAGGGGGGACGCTCAGGGGGGGCAACGGTTCGGCGGGCCACGCCGTGACGACGTCAGACCGGCTCGGCCACCTGCACCTCAAGGCCGGCGCCACGCAGTTCCGCGAGCTGCGTGGCGCTGATCCCCGAGTCGGTGATCAGCAGGTCGGGGCCGTCCACGGGCGCGAAACGGGAGAACAGCGCGGTGCCGATCTTCGAGTGGTCGCACAGCACCACGACCCGCCGGGCGGAGGCCATCATCGTCCGCTTGACGGCGCTCTCGGAGACGTCCGAGGTGGAGAAGCCGTGGTCCACCGTTATCCCCGAGGTGCCCAGGAACGCGACGTCGACCTTGACCTCGTCCAGCGCCCGCAGCGTCAGCATCTCGACCTCGGCGAGCGTGTCGTTGCGGACGCGCCCGCCGGTCGTGTAGACGGCCGCGCCCGGCTTGCCGGTCATCGTGACGGCGATGGGCAGTGAGTTGGTCATCACCACCAACTGCGGCCCGCCTGCGTAGAGATCGGCGAGCCGTCCGGTGGTGCTGCCCGCGTCGATGAGCACCGCGCCGCCGGTCGGCATGTGCGCGAGCGCCGCCGCGCCGATCGCCGTCTTCTCCTCGGCCATGATCCGGGTGCGCTGGGCGAGACCGGGGATGCCGTGCTCGTTGTCCAGCAGGATCGCGCCGCCGTGCACCCGGCGCAGCGCGCCGGTCTGCTCCAGCTCCACCAGGTCCCTGCGCACCGTCTCCGCGGTGACCTGGAACCGCTCCGAGATCTCCACGACGGTCAGCCTGCGCCGCTCCCTGAGCAGTTCCACCAGGGCCCGTCGGCGCTCGGTGGGGAACGCGGGCCTGGCCTCCTCGGCAGCGCGGTCATCGGCTTCTGGCGTCACCGTCCAGACCTTAGACCATCACCCCCTCGGGGACGGGGACAGCCGGCCGGTCGAGGCGGCGGCTGAAGCGGTGGTCGCGGCGGCGGCTGAAGCCGCGGTCGAAGGGTGGTCGAGGCGGGCTCAGTCCTGGGCCGCCAGGGCCGCCACGATGCGGTCGAGCGCCGTCAGATCGGCGGCCGACAGAGCGCTCAGCGACTCCGGCGGGGCGCCCATGATGGCGTTGGCGCGATCCGCGGCGGCGTGGCCCTCGGCGGTGGCCGTCACGATCTTGGAGCGCCGGTCCGCGGGGTGTTCGTGCCGCTCGACCAGACCGCGCTTGGCGAGGTCGTCCACCACCAGCGTCGTGTACGGGCGGTCGGAGGAGAGCTCGGCCGCCAACTCGCTGAGCCGGGCGGGAGAAGCGGCGACCCGGCGCAGCACCTTGACCCGGAAGAAGCTCATGCCCAGCGCTTCCGAGGTCTCCTTGCGGCGCTCGTTGCGCTCCAGTACGTAGGTGCGCAGATTGCGCCAGATCCGCTCCGCGGTGGCATCGGCCGCGTCCGCCGGGCCGACCGCGTCCGTACGGCCGGTTTCCCCGCCGGAGGCAGCGTCAACGGAGGCAGCGTCAACGGTGACAGCGTCGGCGGAGGCCGTACGACCGGCGGAGACCGTAGGACCGGAGACCGTACCGACGGAACTCGTGGCTTCTGGCGTCGTCGTCATGAGGTGCTCACCGGGATTCGGGGGGTGTCGTCTTCTTCGGGCACGAGCAGATCGGCCGCGCGTTCGGCCGTACCGCGGGCCCAGCGTCCGGTGGTGAGCGTACCGATGAGCAGGACGGAGGCGCCGCAGCCCGAGATGATCCACCAGGCGGTGGTCTGCATTCCGGCGGCCAGCGCGGCGCCGATCACGGCGACGCCCAGCGACTGGCCGATCTGGCGGCTGGTGGACGCCACGGCCGCCGCGACCCCGGCCTGGGCGCGGGGCATGCCGGACACGGCGGTGTTGGTGATCGGGGCGTTGACCAGGCCGAAGCCGATGCCGAACAGGACGTAGGAGGTGAACAGCAGGGCGTTGGAGGACTCGGCGTCCAGCACCGCGAAGATCACGCCGCTGGCCGTCATGGTGAGACCGGCGAGCATCAGCGGCAGGCGCGGGCCGCGCGAGGCGACCAGCCGCCCGGACAGCGGCGCGAAGACCAGGCACATCACGGCCATCGGCAGCATGTAGAGCCCGGCGTCGAGGGCGGACAGGCCCCGGTCGTCCTGGAGGTAGAGGGTGTTGAGGAAGAGGAAGCCGCCGAGCGCGGCGAAGCCGCTGACCGCGATGAGGGTCGCGCCGCTGAAGGGCGCGCTGCGGAAGAAGCGCACGTCGATCAGCGGGTCGGTGCGCCGCTTCTCGTACCGCGTCAGGCCGAGCAGCGCGAGCACCGTGACGACGAAGCAGCCGACGATCAGCGGGGAGGTCCAGCCCGCGCCCGAGCCCTCGATGATGCCGTAGGTGAGCGAGCCCAGCAGCGCGATGACCAGCACCTGGCCGACCGGGTCGACGCGGCGCGGCCGGGGCGCGCGGGACTCGGGGATGTAGCGCGAGGTGAGGATCAGGGCGAGCACGCCCACCGGCAGGTTGATCCAGAAGATCGACCGCCAGCCGACGGTCTCCACCAGCGCGCCGCCGACGATCGGTCCGGCCGCCATGCTGATCCCGACGACACCGCCCCACACGCCGATGGCGCGGGCCCGTTCGCGGGCGTCGGTGAAGGTGTTGGTGATGATCGACATCGCCACCGGGTTGAGCATGGAGCCGCCGACCGCCTGGATCATCCGGAAGGCGATCAGCCAGCCGAGACCGGGCGCGAGGCTGCACAGCAGCGAACCGAGCGTGAAGAAGACCAGCCCGATCCGGAAGATCTTCTTCCGGCCGAGCCGGTCGGCCGTGGAGCCGGAGAGCAGCAGCAGTGAGGCGATCACCACCAGATACGCGTCGATCGTCCACTGGAGGCCGGAGACGGAGGCGTGGAAGTCCCGCCTCATCGACGGCAGCGCCACGTTCAGGATCGTGTTGTCCAGGCTGACGATCAGCAGGCTCATGCAGCAGATCCCCAGGATGAGCATCCGACGCCGGTGCGTCAGCTCAGGCATGCGTCCGGGCTCCTCTTGTCGGTTCTTGGCGCTCGTCGCCGGTACGGGGGCGGCGTCATAGGTGCTGACACCAACGATTGTACGACCAGAATCATTTTGATCGTACAACCAATCTCGGCCGAGGGCCGTGCGCGAGTACGCGACAATGGACGGCATGACCGCTGACGCCGCCACGCTCACCCGCCCGGAAACCCTCCGGATCGGCCCGCACGCCGTGTGGCCGCCGGTCGTGCTCGCCCCGATGGCGGGCATCACCAACGCGCCCTTCCGCACGCTCTGCCGCGAGTTCAGCGGCGGCAAGGGGCTGTTCGTCAGCGAGATGATCACGACGCGCGCGCTGGTCGAGCGCAATGAGAAGACCATGCACCTCATCCACTTCGACGCCTCGGAGACACCGCGCTCCATCCAGCTCTACGGTGTCGACCCGGCGACCGTCGGCAAGGCCGTGCGGATGATCGTGGACGAGGATCTGGCCGACCACATCGACCTCAACTTCGGCTGCCCGGTGCCGAAGGTGACCCGCAAGGGCGGCGGGTCCGCGCTGCCCTTCAAGCGCAATCTGCTGCGGGCGATCCTGCGCGAGGCGGTCGGCAACGCGGGCGACCTGCCGGTCACCATCAAGATGCGCAAGGGCATCGACGACGACCACCTCACGTATCTCGACGCGGGCCGGATCGCGGTGGAGGAGGGTGTGACGGCGGTCGCGCTGCACGGCCGCACCGCCGCCCAGCACTACGGCGGCACCGCCGACTGGGACGCCATCGCGCGGCTCAAGGAGCACGTGCCCGAGATCCCGGTGCTCGGCAACGGCGACATCTGGTGCGCGGACGACGCGGTACGGATGATGCGGGAGACCGGCTGCGACGGCGTCGTGGTCGGCCGGGGGTGCCTCGGGCGGCCCTGGCTCTTCGGCGACCTGGTCGCCGCCTTCGAGGGCGGCGCCGCGCCCGCCACCCCCGACTTCGGGCAGGTCGCGCGGGTGATGCGGCGGCACGCGGAGCTGCTGGGGGAGTGGATCGGGGACGAGGCACGCGGTGTCGTCGACTTCCGCAAGCACGTGCCCTGGTACACCAAGGGCTTCTCGGTCGGCTCGGACGCGCGCCGGGCGCTGGCCACGGCCTCGTCGCTGGCCGAGATGGACGAGCACCTCGGCGGCCTCGACCTCACCCAGCCCTGGCCCGCGCACGCCGACGGCCCGCGCGGCCGTACCGCCCCCGGCAAGCGGGTCGTCCTCCCGGACGGCTGGCTCAACGACCCGTACGACTGCGCCGTGCTCACGGAGGACGCCGAATCCGACACCTCGGGCGGCTAACCGTCCGGGAACGCCGGCCGCGCACGGCCGGAGCGGGCCCTGGCCGCCGTCCAGCATGTGAGACGCGAGGCGTGATTCGCGCCACGGTTGATAGGGCTTGCGCTCAAACGAGCGCGAAGAGGGGTGTCGCACCTTCCGAAAGCATGGCACGCGGTGCCACCCCCGCTGTGTCCACGCGGCACGGCGCCACGTGACGCTCCGTAGACCGAGTCGCCGAAGCGGCCACCGGAGTGAAACCGTCCGTTCGACTCGTGAACGGAGCGCGAACACCGGCCGGCGAGCCCCCCGCCCGGGAGACACCGGCAGACGGGCGGTTACCGCCGTGTGTCGAGGTCATGGACGCACTGCGGCGCCTTCGACCTGGGTACGCTCCCCGCCGTCAGGGCATCCCGGTCGCGAGGAGTCGAGTCCCGTGTCGGCACGACAGAAGAAGCAGAAGTTCGTCTACGACTTCACTGAGGGCAACAAAGACCTCAAGGACCTGCTCGGCGGCAAGGGAGCGAACCTCGCCGAGATGACCAACCTCGGCCTGCCCGTCCCTCCGGGTTTCACCATCACCACCGAGGCGTGCAGGGTCTATCTGGAAACCGGCGCGGAACCCTCCGCGCTGCGCGACGAGGTGAGTGCGCACCTCGACGCGCTGGAACAGCGGATGGGCAAGAAGCTCGGCCAGCCGGACGACCCGCTGCTGGTCTCGGTCCGCTCGGGCGCGAAGTTCTCCATGCCCGGCATGATGGACACCGTCCTCAACATCGGCCTGTCCGACGCGTCGGTCGCCGGGCTCGCCCAGCAGGCGGGCAACGAGCGCTTCGCGTGGGACTCCTACCGGCGTCTTGTGCAGATGTTCGGCAAGACCGTGCTCGGTGTGGACGGCGACCTCTTCGAGGACGCGCTGGACGAGGCCAAGCGGCACAAGGGCGCGGACAGCGACCTCGGTCTGGACGCGGCCGATCTGCGACAGCTCGTGGACGACTTCAAGGCGATCGTCGCCAAGGAGGCCGGCCGGGACTTCCCGCAGGAGCCGCGCGAGCAGATGGACCTCGCCGTGCGCGCGGTCTTCGACTCCTGGAACACCGAGCGCGCCAAGCTCTACCGCCGCCAGGAACGTATCCCCGGCGACCTGGGCACCGCCGTCACCGTCTGCTCGATGGTCTTCGGCAACCTCGGCCCTGACTCCGGCACCGGCGTCGCCTTCACCCGCGACCCGGCCAGCGGCCACCAGGGCACGTACGGGGACTATTTGCAGAACGCCCAGGGCGAGGACGTCGTCGCCGGTATCCGCAACACCGTGCCGCTCGCCGACCTCGAAGGCATCGACAAGGCGTCGTACGACCAGCTCATCTCGATCATGGAGACGCTGGAGACGCACTACCGCGACCTGTGCGACATCGAGTTCACCATCGAGCGCGGCAAGCTGTGGATGCTCCAGACCCGGGTCGGCAAGCGGACCGCGGCGGCGGCCTTCAGGATCGCCACCCAGCTCGTCGACCAGGGCCTGATCAGCGAGGCGGAGGCGCTGCAACGGGTCAACGGCGCGCAGTTGGCGCAGCTCATGTTCCCGCGCTTCGACGACACGGTCGCCGACAGCGGGAACGTACGCCGGATCGGCTGGGGCATCGCGGCCTCGCCCGGCGCCGCCGTCGGCAAGGCGGTCTTCGACTCGTACACCGCCGTCAAGTGGTCGCGGTCCGGCGAGAAGGTCATCCTGATCCGCCGCGAGACCAACCCCGACGACCTCAACGGCATGATCGCCGCCGAGGGCATCCTCACCAGCCGCGGCGGCAAGACCTCGCACGCCGCCGTCGTCGCCCGCGGGATGGGCAAGACCTGCGTGTGCGGCGCAGAGGAGCTGGAGGTCGACACCAAGCGGCGACGGCTGACCGCGCCGGGGGGCGTGGTGATAGAGGAGGGCGACCTCATCTCGATCGACGGCTCCTCGGGCAAGGTGTACGTCGGCGAGGTGCCCGTCGTACCGTCCCCGGTGGTCGAGTACTTCGAGGGCCGCATGCACGCGGGGGCCGACGAGGCCGACGGACTCGTCCAGGCGGTGCACCGGATCATGGCGTACGCCGACCGGGTCCGCCGGCTGCGAGTACGCGCCAACGCCGACAACGCCGAGGACGCCAACCGCGCCCGCCGCTTCGGCGCGCAGGGCATCGGCCTGTGCCGTACCGAGCACATGTTCCTCGGCGAGCGCCGCGAGCTGGTCGAGCGACTGGTGCTCGCCGACACCGACGCCGAGCGGGAAGAGGCGCTCGGCGCGCTGCTGCCGCTGCAAAAGGCCGACTTCATCGAGCTGTTCGAGTCGATGGACGGACTGCCGGTGACCGTACGGCTGCTGGATCCGCCGCTGCACGAATTCCTGCCCGACATCACGGAGTTGTCGGTACGGGTCGCGCTCGCCGAGTCCCGCAGGGACGCCAACGAGAACGACCTCCGGCTGCTCCAGGCCGTTCACAAGCTCCATGAGCAGAACCCGATGCTGGGCCTGCGCGGCGTACGCCTCGGCCTGGTCATCCCCGGCCTGTTCGCCATGCAGGTACGGGCCATCGCGGAGGCGGCGGCGCACCGCAAGTCCGTCAAGGGCGACCCGCGCCCCGAGGTGATGATCCCGCTGGTCGGCACCGTGCAGGAACTGGAGATCGTCCGCGAGGAGGCCGACCGCGTCATCGCCAAGGTCGAGGCGGCCACCGGCGCCTCGCTCGGCATGGCCATCGGCACGATGATCGAGCTGCCGCGCGCCGCGCTGACGGCCGGTCAGATCGCGGAGGCCGCCGAGTTCTTCTCCTTCGGCACCAACGACCTCACCCAGACCGTGTGGGGCTTCTCCCGCGACGACGTCGAGGCGTCCTTCTTCACCGCCTACCTGGAGAAGGGCATCTTCGGCGTCTCCCCGTTCGAGACCATCGACCGCGACGGCGTCGGCGCGCTGGTCCGCTCCGCCTGCGAGGCCGGCCGCGCCACCCGCCCCGGCCTCAAGCTCGGCATCTGCGGCGAGCACGGCGGCGACCCCGAGTCCGTCCACTTCTTCCACGACGTCGGGCTCGACTACGTCTCCTGCTCGCCCTTCCGCATCCCCGTCGCCCGCCTGGAGGCCGGCCGCGCCGCCGCCCGTCCCCCCACGCCGACCACCTGACCGGGCCGGGCCCGGACCGCCGCCGGACGCCCCTTGCCCTGGGGGCACCCTCACCGACCGGCGACCCGTTCCCGACCCCACCCCGCCGGGGGCGACGCTTCGTGCGGAAGCGCCGCCCCCGGCGCTTTCACGTACGCCGGGGCACGGCCCGGCCATGCCGGCGCCGCGGCGTCCCACGCCCACGATCCGAGGCGCGCACCCGCGATGAGCACAAAGAGGTCGCCGGGGGGGGGGGGGCGGGGGGGGGGGGGGGGTGGGGGGTGGGGGGGGGGGGGGGGGGGGGGGGGGGGGGGGGGGGGGGGGGGTGGTTTTT
>NZ_JBVHMF010000002.1:190829-257142 GCF_055558595.1 Streptomyces sp. NPDC025721
CGCCAGCCCCCCGCCACGCCCCCCCACCCCCACAACCCACGCTCCCCCCCAGAAGCGCCCCCAAAGCTACCCCCTGCTCCCCCCCCGCGCGCCGCCCCCCCGGCGACCGTTTGAGACGGGGTCAGGAGGACGTGGGGCCGGCCGTGGTGGGAGTCGCGCTGCCGCTGGGCGTCGGGGCGGTCTTCGGGGGCGGGCCGAAGACGACGTTCACGTGCTCGAAGCCGAGCGAGGTCAGCAGGTGCTCCAGCATGAATTTGGTGTTGGTCTCGGCCCGCGCGCCCAACTCGGTCTGCTTGGCGGCGTCCTGGATCTTCTGCGCGGCCAGCTCGTTGAGCTGCTGGGCGTTGCCCGGGTTGTCGCCGAAGAAGTCGCCGATCCGGTCGAAGAAGCCGCGCTGCTGCGAGACGACGTAGGAATGCTTGGTGTCCAGCGAGGTCCGCTCAAGTGCCGCGTGCGGCAGGCGGATCGTCGCGGACTTGCGGTCGGCGGAGACCTTCACCGCGTCGTTGCCGACGGAACCGAGATCGACGTACGCGTCGACGCTGCCCGCGCCGACGTACAGCGTGCGCTTGCCGCGCACCGCGGACGGCAGGAATTTGGCGTCCTTCTCCAGGTCGACGACGACCTCGAAGTTGCCGCTCGCGCCCTCGAAGCGGTTCATGTCCTGGATGGACTTCAACAGGACGGGACCGCTGCGGTCCTTGTCCTTCTCCGCGAACGGATTCGGTATACCGGGCAGCAGATTGGCCTTGCCGAGCAACAGGAACAGCAGCGCGAGTACGACCACTCCGATAGCTGTCCGCGCCCACCAGGGCATACGTCCCGCAGCACCACTGATCGCCATGACCGCGTCACCTCCTGAAGTGCCGGGTACCCGCGCTCGGCGATTCCATGAGCCGAACGTGCGCTCGACATAGGTGAGTTGGTACGGCCGGTCCGGGGTCGCGCCCGGCGGCTCACAGGGCGTACGTGACCCCCGTCAGCCGCTCCGACGCCTCCCACAGCAGCTCGCCGGTCACGTCGTCACGGGTCCTGGGCAGCCGCCAGGCGCGGGCGGGCGCGCCGCGCAGGCCCGGCGCGCGCGGGCCGGTGAAGGAGTCGGGGGCGACACCGGGCGCCGTCGCCGCGTAGAGCGTGGGCAGCGCCCCGCGCTCGGCCGACTGCGCCAGCAGCCGGTTGCCGAAGACGTAGACGCGCTCCACGCCCCTGCGGCCCTCCATCAGCGCCCCGCGCGTGTGCAGGTCCGTCGCCGCGTAACCGGGGTGCGCCGCCGCGGCCACGATCCCCGAACCGGCCGCCGCGAGCCGCCGCGACAGCTCGTGCACGAAGAGCAGATTCGCGCTCTTCGACTGGCCGTACGCCGTCCAACGGCGGTACCCGCGGGTCGCGTTGAGGTCGCCGAGACGCACCCCGGCCAGCACGTGGGCCACGCTCGACACCACGACGATCCGGGCCCCGCGGTCCGCCGCCCGCAGCCGTGGCAGCAGCAGGCCCGTCAGTGCGAAGTGCCCCAGGTGGTTCACCCCGAACTGCTTCTCGAGACCGTCGTACGTCAGGCCGTACGGCAGTGCCATCACCCCGGCGTTGTTGACCAGCAGGTCCAGCGACGGCTCCTCGTACGCCTCCGCGAACGCCCGCACGCTTCCCAGGTCGGCCAGGTCCAGCGGCCTGAACACCGCCTGGGCGTTGGGCACTTCGGCCTGGAGGCGCTTCAGCGCCGCCGTCGCGCGCTCCGCGTCCCGGCACGCCAGCGTCACGCGGGCGCCGCGGCGGGCCAGTTCCCTGGCCGTGCAGTAACCGATGCCGGTGTTCGCGCCCGTCACCACGGCCGTCCTTCCGGACTGGTCCGGAACGCTCTCCGCCGTCCAGCTCATGACGTCCCCCTCCCTCACACCTGACTACCCGTCAGGGTAGGACTCTTGGCGGCGTACGGTGCCCCCGTAGGTTCCCGTCCTGGACGGTTCTTTCGCGGCGGGCGGTGGGCCGATCTTCAGGGGTGCGGCCTCGGGCGGTTCCTCTGCGCTGGGCGGCGCGCCGGTCTTTCCGGGGGCGCGGCCCCGGGACGGTTCCTCTGCGGCGGGCGGTGGGCCGGTCTTTAGGGGCGCGGGGAACTGCGCGACCAACCACCGCGCTCCCGCAGGTCACCACCCGCCCCGGCGGGGCAGTTCGGTTGGTCCCGGACCACCGGCGGGTGGGGGTGGGCCGCGCAGCTCCCCGCGCTCCGACGGGGCACGAGCCGTGCGCAAGGTGAGCGCGAAAGGGGCCACGGCCTCACGCGGAGGCGAGGTCCGGGCGCCGGCGGGCGCGGAGGCGCCGGAGCATGCGGGCGTCCTGGAAACCGACGGCGCGGGCCGCGGCTTCGAGCGTGGCCCCCTGCCCGATGAGATGCTCGGCGCGCTCGATGCGCAGCTCCTGTTGGTAGCGGAGCGGCGTGAGCCCGGTGGAGGCGGTGAAGCGCCGCGTGAGGGTGCGCTCGCTGAGCCCGGTGGAGGCGGCGAGGTCGGCGAGGGCGAGGTGGTGGGCGAAGCGGGCGTCGATCAGATCCTGGGCCCGGTGCACGGCGTCGCTGAGGTGCCCGCGGTGCCGGAGCATGGCGCTGGTCTGGAGCTCGTCGCCGTTGCGCCGGGCGTAGACGACCATCTGCCGGGCGACGCGGGCAGCGGCGCCCGGCCCGTGGCGGACGGCGACCAGGTGCAGCGCGAGGTCGATGCCGCTGGCGATCCCGGCGGAGCTGACGACGCGGTCGTCCACGACGTAGAGGACGTCGCGTACGACGGTGGCCCGCGGATAGTCGCGGGCGAGTTCGTCCTGCACGTCGTGGTGGGTGGTGCAGCGGCGGCCGTCGAGCAGCCCGGCCCGGCCGAGCGCGTCCGCCCCCGCGCACACGCTGGCGACGGTGCCGCCGCCCGCGTGGTGCGCGCGCAGCCACTCCAGGGTCGCGGGCGTGAGCGCGCCGTTCTCGTGCAGCGTGTGGGCCCGCCAGCCCGGTACGACGATCAGGTCGTCGGCCGTCAGCGCGGGCGGTTCGGTGGCCGCGCGCAGCGCGACCCCTTGGGCGGTGGGGACGTCTTCCCGCTCGGCGACGTAGTCCAGCCGGTACCCGAGGCCGTAGTCGGCGGCCGTCGAGAACACCTGGGCGGGGCCCGCGAGGTCGAGCAGATGCAGGTGGGGCACGAGCAGGAAGACGACCCGGGTCACGATCCGGTCAGCTCCTTGACGGTCGAGACGGTGGCGAAGCGGCCCGCGAGAGCGTACTCGGTGCGCGCGATGATGTCCGCCGGGAGCAGCGTGCGCGGGTCGGCCAGCACCTCGGCGAGCGGGCGGCCCGTCGGCGCGTCGCGGTGCTCGATCGGCTCGGTGGCGGTCGCGTCCACCACGAAGGTGACGTCGTAGCCGAGGTCGGAGGCCAGCCGCGTCGTGGTCTCCACGCACTGCTCGGTGCGGATGCCGCAGGTGATCAGCGAGCGGATGCCGCGCGCGGTGAGGATCTGCTGGAGATTCGTGGTCGTGAAGGCGTTGTGCGCGGTCTTGACGAGCAGCGGCTCGCCCTCGGCGCGGGTCAGCCCATCGATCAGCCGTACGTGGCCGCTCTCCGGGTCGAAGACCGTGTTCGAGCCCGGCTCGGAGTGCAGCACCCAGATCACCGGGTGCCCCTGCTCGCGGGCGTGGTCGACCAGCCGCGCCACCCGCGTGGCCACCTCGGGGTCGGACGCGGCCTGCCAGCTCTCCCGCTGCCGGAAGGACTCCTGGACGTCGATGACGATGAGCGCGGTCGCGCTCGCGGGGTTCGTGTTGTCAGCCATGACTCGATCGTGCCCCCGGCGCGGGCCCGCGGGTAGACCCGATCATGCCCCGCTGCGGAACGATCCGGTCACCCGGCGGGGCACCGGGGTACGCCCCCGCGTCGGACTCGCCCGCGGACCGCCCGACGCCGCCCCGCCCCTCGACATCGCCGCGTTCGGCGAGCGGGCGGTGTCTCGACGACGACGCGGTGGCGGTGCCGGTGCATCCGGTCGTCGAGGAGTAGCCGCCCGCTCGCCCGGCTCTCAACTCACCGTGCAGGCAGCGCCGTTGAGAGTGAAGCCGGTCGGCTTCGGGTTACTGCCCGACCAGTTGGCGTTGAAGCCGAAGTCCACCGTGCCGCCCGCCGCGATCGTCCCGTTGTAGGACAGATTCGTGGCCGTCGCCGCGGTGCCGCTCTGGGTGACCGTCGCGTTCCACGCCTGCGTGACCGTCTGGCCCGGCGCGAAAGTCCACTTCAGCGTCCAGCCGTTGACCGGCGCGGAGCCGTTGTTCTTCACCGTCAGATTCGCGGTGAAGCCGGTGTTCCACTGATTGACCCCGTATGTCACCGCGCAGCCGCCACCGCCGGGCGGGGTGGTGGGCGGAGTGGTCGGGGGCGTGGTGGGCGGTGTGGTCGGCGGTGTGGTGGTCGTGCTGCCGCCGAGCGCCGTACGCACCGCGGTGTAGGCGGGCTTGGGCTGGTAGTTGTCGTCGTACAGCAGAGCCGCGCCCTGGCCGGGGAAGACACCCGGGATCCACGAGGTCGCGTCGGAGACGCCCCACACCGTGATGCCCACACAACGCGACACGCCCAGGCAGGCGTTGACCACCGAGGTGTAGTCATTGGCCTGCTGCTGGAGCCTGGCGGCGTCCGACGGGGTCTGCATCCGGATGTCCAGCTCGGTGATGGCCACGTCCACGCCGAGGTCGGCGAAGCGCTGGAGGTTGGCCTTGAGGGTCGACGGCACCTGGCCGAGGATCAGGTGTGCCTGGAAGCCGACGCCGTCGATCGGAACGCCCTGCTGCTTCAGCGACTTGACCAGGTTGTACATGCCGTCGCTCTTGGGGCCCGTGCCCTCGACGTTGTAGTCGTTGAGGTAGAGCTTGGCGCCCGGGTCGGCGGCGCGGGCGGCCGTGAACGCGTCCGCGATGTACGACGAGCCGAGCTGGTTGTACCAGAGGTCCTGGCGGAAGGTGCCGTCCTCGTTGAACGGCTCGTTGACCACGTCCCAGTGGACGACCTTGCCCTTGTAGTGCGTGGCTTCGTCGGTGACGTGCTTGATCAGGATGTTGTGCAGCTCGGTGTTGCTGAAGCTGCCGGAGGTCAGCCAGTTGGGGAGCTGGCTGTGCCACACCAGATTGTGGCCGCGGACCTGCATGTTGTGCGCCTGCGCGAAGTTGGCGATCGAGTCGCCCGGCGCCCAGTTGTACGTGCCGCGGCTCGGCTCGACGGTGTCCCACTTCATCTCGTTGCCGGGAGTGACCATGCCGAACTGGGCGCCCGCGATGGGCCCGCTGGCGCCCGTGGCCTCGCTCGCGGTCAGGGCGGTGCCCATGTAGATGCCCTTGGCCGCGGCCAGGTCGCGCAGCGGCGGGTCCGCGGCGTGCGCCGACGGCACGGTGACGGCGATCAGCGCCGCCGTCGCCGCCAGCAGCGCCGCGCCGGATCCGCCGATGGCGGATCTGAGGGCTCGCTTGGAGAACATGTGTGAATACCTCTTCCAAGTGGGGGATTGGAGCAGGCAGTTCGGTACGCGTGGTTGCGAGCGATGCGCGTGGGACGAGGGAGGAACGCATCGAATGTTTCGATACGAATTCCGACTGCGGCGCAGACCCTACGGGCACCCCACCCGGCCGTCAACACCCCCGGCAATCACCGCACTTCGGACGGGGCGGTGCGCGTACGCCTCGGCGTGCGGGCGGGCGTGCGGGCGTGCGGGCGCGCGGGCTCGCGGGTGAGTGAGCGTGCGGGCGCGCGAGGACGCCTAGGCGGGGGACTGCGTGCTGCTGCGCTCCACCAGCCGGGTCGCCAGATCCACCCGCAGGGTGCTCGGCTGCTTGCCGCGGCTCAGGTCGAGCACCAGCCGGGCGGCGGCCTCCGCCATCTCGGTCAGCGGCTGCCTGACCGTGGTCAGCGGCGGGCTGATCCAGCGCGACAGCGGCAGGTCGTCGAAGCCGATCACGCTCACGTCGCCCGGAATGCTCAGCCCCAGCTCGCGCGCCGCCTCGTACAGTCCGAGCGCCTGGAGGTCGTTGCCGGTGAAGACGGCGGTGGGCCGCTCCGGCAGCCGCAGCAGTTCGAGTCCCGCGGTGTAACCGGCCTCGTGGTGGAAGTCGCCCGCCCTGACCAGCGCCGGGTCGAAGGCGACCCCCGCGGTCTCCAGCGCGGCGCGGTACCCGTCGATCCTGGCCCGGCTGCACATCATCCCCGCCGGGCCGCCGATCACACCGATCCGCCGGTGCCCCAGCTCCAGCAGGTGCCGGGTGGCGGCCACCCCGCCCTGCCAGTTGGTCGCCCCGATCGCGGGCACGTCCTCGCCGGGGTCGCCCGCCGGGTCCATCACCACGAACGGGATGTCCCGGCTGGTGAGCTGCGCCCGCTGGGCCGGGTCGAGCCCGGACAGTACGAGGATGACGCCGGTCGGACGCCGGGCCAGCACCCCGTCCACCCACGTCTGACCGGGGCTCAGGCGGCCCGCCGACTCCGAGAGCACCACGCTCAGGCCCTCGACCCGCGCCACGTTCTCCACACCCCGGATGACCTCCATCGCCCACGCGCTCTCCAGCTCGTGGAAGACCAGGTCGAGCAGCGGCGCGGGCTGCGCGTTGCCGCGCCGCCGCTGGTAGCCGTGGAGGCGCAGCAGCTCCTCCACCCTGCTCCGCGTGGCGGGCGCGACATCGCCGCGGCCGTTGAGCACCTTCGAAACAGTCGGAGCCGAGACGCCCGCGGCCCGGGCGATCTCGGCGAGGGTGGCCGCGCCGGCGCTGCCGCCCGCGTTTCCACCCGCGCTCGCGCGGCCCGCCGCTCCCGCCGCGCCGTTCGACGGCGTGTCGGGCTGGTCGGCTGTCCTGGACGGTACGTCTGCGGCGCTCATGCCTGCGATCGTAGCCCGCCGCCGCCCCATCCGTCCGACCCCGGGGTGCCCCCTGTTTCCCCGGCAACAATCGGTAACCGACTCGAATTATTCTCCGCGTCGTCCCTCACTGCTTACCTGTGCCCCTCGGGGCGCGGGGAGCCGCACGGCCAGCCGTGACGCCGCGCGGCCGGAAACGGGGGTGGCATGGCCGATTCCGGGCGGGCGGCAGGGGGAGCGAGAGTGCGACGGTGACGGGATGAGCTTCTTCCAGGACGTGCCAGAACCGCCGACCGCGCCGGAGCCGGAGCCCCGGCCGCGTCCCCCGTGGGAACGGTCCGTCTACGTGCTTCCCGCGTCGGTGCCGGGTGACGTGGTGCTGCTGCGCTCGGACCGGGCGGCGGTCTGGATCGGCGGGCTGCGGGCGTACCCCAACGGCTTCGTGTTCCACCTGCGCGCGGTCCTGCGAAGGACCCCGGCCAACGGAGCCTGGCTGGGCAATCCCCTCGACGGCCGGTCCAACCCGCTGCGTCCGCCCGAGCCGCAGAGCAATCTGCGGCTCGGCCTGCGGTACGCGGACGGCCGACGCGTCGCGACGCAGGGCGGGATGCCGGTGCCCTGGCCGGGCGACGACGACACGGAGGCGATCCGCCTGATCAGCCAGGGCGGCGGCGGCAGCGGTCTGACATGGGAGGCGAGCTTCTGGACGTATCCGCTGCCGCCGGACGGCCCGGTGACCGTCTTCACCTCGTGGCTCGACGCCGGGGTGCGTGAAGCGTCGGTGGAACTGGACGGCGCGGCGATCCGGGCGGCGGGCGGCCGGGCGGTCCGCCTGTGGCCGCAGGACGAGGACCCCGAGGACGAGGACGGCTACAGCTACGTGACGAGGACGCTGACGGTCGGCGACGCCGAAGCGGACGGGGACGGGGACGGGGACGGGGATCCCGAGACCGCACCCGGCACCGCACCGGGCGCGTAACCGGACGCTCATGGGGCCGAGACCGTCACCGACGGCTCGTGCCGCACCGGGAAGTTCACCGAGTTGGCGATGAAGCACAGCCGCTGGGCCTCCTCGTGGAGGGCCTGGGCGGCGGCGGCCATCGCGGGGGAGGCGACCTCGACGGCGGGCCGGAGCACGGCTTCGGTGAAGTGGCCGCCGCCGTCGCCGGTCTCCCGCATCGTGCCGGTCGCGTGGTCGGTGTAGCCGGTGACGACCACGCCGTTGACGGCGCAGACGTGGAGGTACGACAGCAGGTGGCACTGGGAGAGCGCGGCGAGGAGCAGCTGCTCGGGGTTCCAGCGGTCGGCGTCACCGCGGAAGGCGCGGTCGGCGGAGCCGGAGATGGCGGGGAGTCCGGCCGCGGTGACCTCGTGCGTACGGTCGTAGTCGCGGTAGGAGCTGGTGCCCGTGCCGCGGTTGCCGGTCCAGACGACCTCGGTCTCGTAGGAGTGCTGACGGGCTGACGGCATGGCTCGATGTCCCTTCGGGTCGCTCAGTCGGTGAATCGGGCGCCGCAGGTGTCCAGAACGTGGCGGCGGGCCGCCTCGGCCGCCTCGCGCGCCCGGCCCCCGGTGATCGCGGCCAGCAGCTCCCGGTGCTGGGCGTTGACCTGGGCGGGCCGGTGGGGCGGGTCAAGGGAGGCGCGGGTGGAGACGAGGATCTGGTCCCACAGCCGGTCGAGCGAGGCGAGCGCCACGGGGTTCGCGGCGAGTACGGCGATCCGGCCGTGGAAGCGGCGGTTGTGGGCGACGGCCTCGGCGAGGTGCCCGGCCAGCGTGGCCTCTTCCGTACGGTCCGCCTCGCGGACCAGCTCGGCCAGGTCGGCGGGGGCGATCCGGCCCTCGGCCTGGCGCCCGGCGGCCAGCTCGGCGGTGAGCGCCTCCAGGGCGGCCCGCACCTGGTAGGCGTGGCGCAGCGCCTCCGCGTCCAGCGCGACCACCCGCACACCGCGCCCCGCCGAGTGGACCAGCCCGTCGGCGACCAGCGCGCGGAACGCCTCGCGCACCGGCGTCCTGCTCATCTCCAGCGACAGCGCGACCTCGGTCTCGGTGAGCCGCTGGCCCGGCGCGTAGGCGCCGTCCAGGATCAGGTCACGCAGCCGCGCGCGGGCGGCATCGGTCTGCTGCACCCGGCCGAGGCTAGCTTCTGCATGCATTGCATGCAATGCATGCAGAAGGCCGGGGCGTACTTCTCCGCCCGGACCCGTAGCGGCCCCGCCGCGACCCGGTCCAGCGCCTCTTCCCAGCTCGCGGGCGCCGACTCGCCGTCCGCGCCCCGTACCAGCGGCCCGGTCAGCCGCACCGCCGTGGACAGCACTTCGGTCGAGGCGCGGCCCTTGCCGCACAACGCCCCTCCGTCGAGGCGCGGCCCTCGCCGCACAACGCCCCCCGGTTCACCGGGAATGCCGTCCGCTCCACCACCTCCGGCCCGTCCGCCTCAGCGCACGGCCCCGCCCGCGGTGAGGGCGTGTGCGACCCCGGGCTCGCGCGGCCCCAGGAAGTGCGGGTTCGGGCGAATCACCACGTCCGCCGCCGCCTTGCCCGCGGCCAGCAACTCCCGTACGCCGCCCGCGTACCAGGTGGCGTCGTGCGGCTCGTCGACGGCGATCCCGTAGGCGTCGATCCCGGCGGCCTCGCAGAGCGCCAGGGCCCTGCGTATGTGGAAGTCCTGGCTGACCAGGACGGCCCGGTCGACCCCGAAGACGCGCTTGGCGCGGCTGCACGAGTCCCAGGTGTCGAAGCCCGCGTAGTCCAGGACGACCTTGTCGGCGGGCACGCCGTGCGCGGCCAGGTAGGTGCGCATGGCACCCGGCTCGTTGTACGACGTGCGGCTGTTGTCGCCGGTGACCAGCACCACGCGTATCCGGCCCGTCCGGTACAGCGTCGCCGCCGCGTCCAGCCGGTGCGCCAGATACGGCGACGGTTTCCCGTCCCAGAGCCCGGCGCCGAAGACCACGGCTACCGGCTCCTTCGGCACGTCGGCAAGCGTGCGGACGCGCCCGCCGTCGGCCAGCCGCAGCCACGTCGCGGGCAGCAGCGCCAGCACGCACACGGCCACGCTCCACCGCAGCAGCCGTCGCCACCCCCGCCGCGTGCGCGGCAACCGCGCCCATGACGGCTTCCACCCCTGGACCCGCGCCCCCCACGTCCGCGCCCACGTCATACCGCCGCCCCCTGACCCGTCATCGCACCCGCCCCTCGCCGACCCGTGCCCCCTCCGTGACCGACGCCGGACACCCCCGCCCGGTTGCGTTATGGATCACAGTAGGACCCACCACTGACAACGCCCCCGGAGCGCCCGCGTGACCGACCCCCGCCTCCCCTTCTTCCTCTACGGCACGCTGCTGCCCGGCGGGCGCAACCACGGCGTGCTGCGCGGCCGGGCCCTGACCTGGACACCGGCCGAACTGCCCGGCGCGCTGCTCTTCCACGGCCCCGGCTACCCGTACGCCGTCCCCGACCCGGCGGGCGAGGGCGTCGTCCACGGGGCGCTGGCGGCGGTCGGCCCCGAGGGGTACGCGGACGTCCTCGCCGACCTCGACCGGCTGGAGGAGTACGCGCCGGGCGCCCCCGCCAACCTCTACGAGCGCCGCCGTTCGCACGTGCGCACGGCGGGCGGACCGACCCCCGCCTGGGTGTACTTCGCGGCCGACCGCACCGCCCGTGAGCTGCTGCTCTCCGGCGAGCGGGTCTCCGGCGGCCGGTGGCCGCACAGCGGACCCGCGGCCGGGTGAGAGCACCGAAACCGGCTGTCGCGCCCGCGCGAACGACGAGGCAATCCGGCGCTCGCCTCGTACTTCACCGCACCCGGCCGCTTCGCCGCGCAGACCTCGGCCGCCGCGCCCTGGATCGCCGCGGCCCCGCTCGGCGCGCACGACGCGATGGCCGAACTCGTACTGCGCCGGTACGACGAAGCCCTCCGGTACGACGAAGCCCTCCGCTACGACGGAACGTTCCTGGGCGCCGACGCCCGCCGTCGGGGCAGGTCAGCGCGGGCCACGGCGGCCCGGGCGCCGGTCGCGCGCCCGGTCCGCCACCCGCGCGTACGCCGCCGGTCACCGGGGCCGGTTACCGTCACGGGTATGGAAGAGAAGGACCGGTCACAGCGGGCGGCATCCGCGCACCTGGGCCCGTACGAGCGGTACGGGCCCTACGGCGAGGCCGATATGGAGCGGTATGTCGCGGAACCGGACAAGAGGCCGGGCCGTACGGCGTTCCAGCGCGACCGGGCGCGGGTGCTGCACTCGGCGGCGCTGCGCAGGCTGGCCGGGAAGACGCAGGTCGTGGACCCGGGCGTCAACAGCGCGGCGGCGATCGACACCAGCCCGCGCACCCGGCTGACGCACTCGCTGGAGTGCGCGCAGGTCGGCAGGGAACTGGGCGCGGCGCTCGGCTGCGACCCCGACCTGGTGGAGACGGCGTGCCTGGCGCACGACCTCGGGCACCCGCCGTTCGGGCACAACGGCGAGCTGGTCCTGGCCGAATTCGCCGAGGACTGCGGCGGGTTCGAGGGCAACGCGCAGAGCCTGCGGCTGCTGACCCGGATCGAGCCGAAGAAATTCGTGCCGGACCCGGCGGGCGGCGACGCGCTGGTCAGCGTCGGCCTCAATCTCACCCGCGCCGCGCTGGACGCGGCGACCAAGTACCCGTGGGCGCGCGGCGGCCACCCCACCACGCCCGGCAGCCCCAAATTCGGCGCGTACGAGGACGACCTGCCGGTCTTCGGCTGGCTCCGGAAGGACGCGCCCGACGGCCGCCAGTGCTTCGAGGCGCAGGTCATGGACTGGGCCGACGACGTCGCGTATTCGGTGCACGACGTGGAGGACGGCCTCCAGGCCGGGCACATCGACCCCGGCGCGCTGACCTCCGCCGCCGAGCGCGCCGAGGTGTTCGGCTGCGCCGCCGCCCGCTATGTGCCGCCCGGCACCGACCCGGCCGAGCTGGCCGCGGCCCTCGACCGGCTGCTCGACCAGCCCTGGTGGCCGCACGGCTACGACGGCACCGCCCTCGCCCAGGCGCGGCTCAAGGACGCCGCCTCCCAGCTCATCGGCCGCTTCTGCCTGGCGGCCGAGAGCGCCACCCGCGAGCGCTACGGCACCGGCCGCCTCACCCGCTACCGCGCGGAGCTGGTCGTGCCGCGCGAGCAGCGGCTCGAATGCGCCGTTCTCAAGGCGGTCGCCGACCGGTACGTCATGCAGCGCGCCGCGCAGGCCAAACGCCGGGCCGAGCAGCGCGTGGTGATCGGCGAGCTGGCGCAGCGGCTGCTGGAGCGGGCCCCCGAGGGCCTTGACCCGCAGTTCCGCGGGATCTTCGACGCCGCCCCCGACGACCGCGCCCGCCGCCGCGCCGTCGTCGACCAGATCGCCTCCCTCACCGACGCGGCGGCCACCGCCCTGCACGCCCGGCTGCACGCGTAACCGCCGGAAACGGGGCGTCCGGTACGCCGGGATACCCGCCCGGCATATGGCCGGATGCCCACTGGGCAGAAGAAGCACGAGGGGATGGACGGCGCGGCGCTCTTCCGGACGGCCCTGACGTGCGGGACGCTCGTATGTACGCACAAGCAGGACGCACGAGCACGACGCGCCCTCAGACGCACCGCACGACGCACGAACAGAACGCACAAGCACCACGCACGCAGCACCGCACGACACGTACACGTACGCTCGCACACGTACCGATCGCCGACCCGCCTGGAGGGCCACCGTGGTGGACGCACACGAAACCTTCGTGATCGTCGGAGCAGGGCTCGCCGGGGCGAAGGCGGCCGAAACGCTCCGGGCCGAGGGTTTCACCGGCCGGGTGATACTGATCGGCGACGAGCGCGACCACCCCTATGAACGCCCGCCCCTGTCCAAGGGCTATCTGACCGGCGCCGACGAGCGCGACTCGGTCTTCGTGCAGAACACCTCCTGGTACGCCGAGCACGACATCGAGCTGCACCTGGGCCAGCCGGTCGTGCACCTGGACCCGGCCGCCAAATTCGTCCGCCTCGGCGACGGCACGACCCTGATGTACGACAAGCTGCTGCTCGCCACCGGCTCCGAGCCGCGCCGCCTGGACATCCCGGGCACCGACCTGGCCGGGGTGCACCACCTGCGCAGGCTCGCGCACGCCGACCGGCTCAAGCACGTGCTGACCAGCCTCGGCCGGGAGAACGGCCACCTGGTGGTGGCGGGCGCGGGCTGGATCGGCCTGGAGGTCGCCGCCGCGGCCCGCGGCTACGGCGCCGAGGTCACCGTCGTGGAGTCCGCGCCGACCCCGCTGCACTCGGTGCTCGGCCCCGAACTGGGCGCGGTCTTCACCGACCTGCACGCCGAGCACGGCGTCCGCTTCCACTTCGGCGCCCGGCTCACCGAGATCACCGGCCAGGACGGCATGGTGCTCGCCGCCCTCACCGACGACGGCGAGGAGCACCCGGCGCACGACGTGCTCGCCGCGATCGGCGCCGCCCCGCGCACCGCGCTGGCCGAGAGCGCGGGACTCGACCTGGTCGACCCGGCCGAGGGCGGCGGCATCGCCGTGGACGCCTCGCTGCGCACCTCGAATCCTGACATCTTCGCCGCGGGCGATGTCGCCAACGCCGAACACCCGCTGCTCGGCGGCCGGTTGCGCGTCGAGCACTGGGCGAACGCGCTGAACGGCGGCCCCGCCGCGGCCCGCGCCATGCTCGGCCGCCCGGTGTCGTACGACCGGGTTCCGTACTTCTTCTCCGACCAGTACGACCTGGGCATGGAGTTCTCGGGGAACGCGGCGCCCGGCTCGTACGACCAGGTGGTGTGCCGCGGCGATGTGGGCAAGCGGCAGTTCATCGCCTTCTGGCTGAACGAGGGGCGGGTGCTGGCGGGGATGAACGTCAATGTGTGGGACGTCACCGAGCCGATCCAGCAGCTCATCCGCTCCGGCCGCGCGGTCGACCCCGAGCGGCTGTCCGACCCGGCGGTGCCACTAACCTCGTTCCTGGACTGACCAGGAGCTTCCTTCCTGGACCGGCCGGACCGACCAGGAAGGGACACCCCGCCGTGCCCGTCACCCGTACCGCCGTCGTGCCCGTCGAGGAGATCTTCGCCCTGCGCTGGGCGGTGCTGCGGACCGGCCTGCCGCGCGAGACCGCCGTCTATCCGGAGGACTCGCGCGACGGCACGTTCCACATCGCCGCCTACGACGAGGAAGGCGCGGTACGGGGCTGCGCCACCTTCTTCCCCGAGCCGCTGTCGGGGGACGACGCCCTCGCGGACGCGGATACGGCCGGGGCGTCCGCGTACCGCTTCCGCGGCATGGGCAGCGCGCCCGAGGTCCGCGGCCAGGGGTTCGGCGGCGCGGCCCTGATCGCGGGCCTGCGCGAGGCCGCGGCCCGCGGCGCCGAACTGGCCTGGTGCAACGGCCGTACGTCCGCCGCCGGTTTCTACGAGCACTTCGGCTTCACGGCGATCGGCGAGGAATTCGTCGTGGAACCGATCGGCCCGCACTACGTGTTCGTCACCAAGGACCTCGCGCGGGGTCCCGCGTAGGCCGTCGCCCAGCGCCTCTCCGCCTGTTGCCGAACGCTACTTCGACAGGTAGAAGGCCAGCAGCCCCGACGCGTCCATGTCCAGCGCCGGCTCCGAGCTCTGCCACGACCGCACGTCGTCCACGTACCGGCTGCCGCGCCCGTTGAAGGCGCTGTACGGGTCCGCGCCGCCGGGCGGGCACGGCCGCATGCCGTCCAGGTAGTCGCCGAGGCCGTCGCTGAACTGCTCAGCGCCGTTGGGCCCGTTGACGATCGCGCCCACCTCCAGCGGTCGTGAACCGGTCAGGCTCCCCGCGAGGTTGCCCAACTCGCCCGCCGTGCAGCGCGGGAAGGTCTGCCCCTGGCCGACCATGAAGGACGTGCCCCAGGCGTTCGCCCCCAGCAGCCAGTCGAGTTGCTGCACCGCGAAGCGGTCGAACGAGGTGTCGCCGGTCACCGAGCGGTACAGCCGCGTGGTGGCCGCGAGACCCAGCGTGTGCGAGTCCGCGTCGAAGTCGTCGTAGACCGCGCCCGCGTGGAACGGGTCAGCCGCCGCCCGCCGTTGCCCGGCGGCGATCTGGCCCTTCACGTAACCGACCAGGTCGGCGTACGTCACCGCGAGGCCGCGCGGGTGCCCGGCCGCCCTGATCGCCCGCGCCAGGTCGAGGTCGGCGAGCGCGCTGGTGTCGTACATGTTCAGCGTGTCCGCGCCCGCCTCGCTCTGGTGCGCCTTCGCCCAACTCGCCGCCTGCTTCAGCCAGTCCGCGCCGCGCCGGTCGTGCAGCCGCTGCGCCGCCAGCGCCAACTCGGCCCCGCCGAAGGCCAGATCGTCCTTCCAGCTCGTCTCGGGGTAGTAGCCGTACGGCACGGTGGTGACGAGCGTGCCAGGGCGCGTGTCGGCCAGGCCGTAGATCTGCGCCGCGGTGTTCAGATACGCGCGGGCCTTGGCGGGCGCGGTGGCCGCGTACCGCTGGGCGGCGAGCGCGAAGTCGGCGGCGAGCCGGCCCGCCTGGTTGGGGCTGAGCTTCGCGCCCGGGGCGCCCGCCCTGAACACCGGGCGGTTCTTCAGGAACGGGTGCGCGGAGTCCTTGTCGTCCTTCTCCGGCAGCCGCCACACGTCGTGGTCGCCGACGACGCTGCCGCTGTCCGTACCGGAGCCGAGGCCGACCTGGATGTACAGCGTCTTCGTTGTGCCGTCCCACATCTTGTCGAGCCAGTCCAGGCCGTGCTGCGCCTCGCCGCCGAGAGCCGACGCCGGGCCCGCGCCGGTCTGCCGGGCGGCGATCTGGAGCGCGGCGACGGCGTACGAGGTGGTCTCGGTGAACTTCAGGTAGTCGCCCGCGTCGAACCAGCCGCCGGAGACGTCCACCGGGGCCGCGCCCGCGATCTTCTTCGGGGCGGCCTTGACCGTGTCGCCTTCGGGGTCGGTGAACGACGGCCACGCGTAGACGGCGGCGTGCGCGTCGTTGAGATGCGACGGCTTGCGCCGCAGCTGCCCGGCGATCGTCCTCGCGCCGTCGCGCTGGGCCTGGAAGAAGGCGGTGGCGTCGGCGGCGGGACGGCCGAAGACGGCCTTCGCCGAGCCGATGGTGAAGGCGGGGGAGGAGGCGGTGGCGGTGCCGCCGACCACCAGCCGGTAGGTGCCGGGCGTGCGCACCGCGCTGAAGTCGATCAGGTAGACGGCCGGATACGCGCTGTTCCAGCGGCCCAGGCTCGCCCCCGTGCTGCCGTGCGCGACGACCCGGCCGCCGCGCCCGACCAGCTTCCACGACGCCTCGCCGACCGCGCTCTTGGCCAGCAGGAACGCTTCTTTGGCGCCGCTTCCCGCGTAGCCGACCTGGTTCACCCGGACCTCGCCGGTGGTCGCGGCCTGGGCGGTGTCCGCGCCGCCCGCCAGCGACAGCGCCGCCAGCACGGCGGTCGCGGTGACAGCCGTCGCCGCGGCGGTGGTCCATCTGCGGAGCGGCCTTCTGCGAAGCTCGGGCATGCGGCTGTGTCTCCCCACGACTTCGGAACCCCAATAGGAAAGGTTCCTAACGATTGGCGAAGCTAGTCCTCACCCCCGCCCGGGTCAAGACCTTCGTCGCCACCCACCGCCCGGCGCTCCGCTGTCCCACCAGCGCCGTAGACTTGCGCGAGTGGCGGGCAGGATCAGAGACGAAGACGTGAAGGCGGTACGGGACGCGGTCCCGATCGACGCCGTCGTCTCCGAATACCTCCAGCTCAAAAACGCCGGCGGCGGCAATCTCAAGGGCCTGTGCCCCTTCCACGACGAGAAATCCCCCTCCTTCCAGGTCAGCCCCTCCAAGGGCCTCTACCACTGCTTCGGCTGCGGGGAAGGCGGGGACACCCTCGCGTTCGTCATGAAGCTCGACCATCTGTCGTTCACCGAGGCCGTCGAGCGCTTGGCCAGGCAGGCCGGGATCACGCTGCGGTACGAGGAGGGCAGCCATGTCCCCGGGCGGCAGCAGGGCGAGCGGATCCGGCTGGTCGAGGCCCACAAGGCCGCCGCGCAGTTCTATGTGGAGCAACTGGGCGGGGCGGAGGCGGAGATCGGCCGGAGGTTCCTGGCCGAGCGCGGCTTCGACCAGGCGGCGGCGGAGCACTTCGGGGTGGGGTACGCGCCCGCCGGGTGGGACCACCTGGTGCGGTATCTGCGGGGGAAGGGCTTCACCGACAAGGAGCTGATCACCGCGGGGCTGGCCTCCGAGAGCCGCAGGGGCGGGGCGATCGACCGCTTCAGGGGGCGGCTGATCTGGCCGATCCGGGACATCACCGGCGAGGTCATCGGCTTCGGCGCGCGCAAGCTGCGCGAGGACGACCAGGGGCCGAAGTACCTGAACACCTCCGAGACGCCGCTCTACAAGAAGTCCCAGGTGCTGTACGGCATCGACCTGGCCAAGAAGGAGATCGCCAAGACCGGGCGGGCGGTGGTCGTCGAGGGGTACACCGACGTGATGGCCTGCCATCTCGCCGGGGTCACCACGGCCATCGCCACCTGCGGCACCTCCTTCGGCGGCGACCACATCAAGATCCTGCGCCGGCTGCTGATGGACAATTCGACCGCCGAGGTGGTCTTCACCTTCGACGGCGACGAGGCGGGCCAGAAGGCCGCGCTGCGGGCGTTCGAGGACGACCAGAAATTCGCCGCCGAGACGTCGATCGCGATCACGCCCGGCGGGATGGACCCGTGCGAACTGCGGCTCGCCGAGGGCGACGCGGCCATCCAGCGACTGATCGACGGCCGCACCCCGCTGTTCGCCTTCGCGCTGCGCTCCATCGTGTCCCGCTACAACCTGGACACCGACGAGGGCCGGGTGGCGGCCGTGGACGCGGGGGTCGCCGTGGTCGCCGCGATCAAGAACCAGGCGCTGCGCGACCGTTACGCGATCCGGCTGGTCGGCATGGCCGGGATCGGCACGCAGTCCGAGGAGCAGTCGATCATCCGCCGGGTCCGCGCGATGGCCAGGGCCCGCGCGGCGGGCGGCGGCAGCACCGACAACCGCCCGCAGTACGGCCGCCAGGGCCAGGGCGGTCCGTACGCGGGCGGCGACCGGCAGTCCTCCGGCGTCCCCGCGCAGAACGCGCCGCGCGGCCCCCGCCTGGACCTGCGCAGCCCCGCCCACCGCGTCGAGCGCGAGCTGCTCAAGCTCGCCCTCCAGTACCCGAAGCTGGTCTCCCCGGCCTTCGACGCGTACGGCGAGGACGAGTTCACCGGACCGCCCTACGCCGCCGTGCGCCGGGTGATCGCCGAGGCGGGCGGCGTCGAGGCGGCCGACGGCGACTATCTCGTACGGGTCCGCGAGGCCGCGCCCGACGACACCGTACGGATGATGGTCACCGAACTGGCCGTCGAGCCGGTGATGCACAAGTCGCCCGAGTTCTACGCGGGCGAGGTGCTGGTCCGGGTGCGGATCAACGCGGTGGAGCGGCGCGTGGCCCAGGTGCACGCCACGCAGGCGCGGTTCGCCGCCCAGGGCGTCCCGCAGGACTCGCCCGAGGTCACCGCGTCGCTGGGCGAGCTGTGGGCGCTCCAGCAGTACGGCCAGCGGCTGCGCGAACAGGGCGCGGCGGGGCTGTAACCGCCGCGGGCGTACACCCGGGCATATGCCTTGCGTCACCGCACGGACCTGAGCGGTGACCTTGTGTGAAAAAGGGAGCGCACGCCCCTCGTAGCGGAGCCGCGTCGTGGGCCACACTGGGTGACGGCGCCCAGGGCCTGTCCGGCAAGACGCGCTGCGAGCCCGAGGACGCGCTCACTTCTGGAGGTCGCTTCCGTGCAGACCCAGACCCAGATCCACACCCAGATCCAGACCCTCACGACCGCGGCCGAGGTGGTGGCGATGGAGCCCCAGGCGGAACCGCCAGGGAACCTCACGGGGTCGCGGGTGCCGGAGCAACGCGTGGTCACCGACGAGCGGGACGACGAGGACGCGGCGCCGGTACGGCCGCCGCGGGAGGAGTCCGCGGGCCCGTCCGCCGACCTCTTCCGGCAGTATCTGCGCGAGATCGGCCGTATCCCGCTGCTCACGGCGGCCGAAGAGGTGGACCTGGCCCGCCGGGTGGAGGCCGGACTCTTCGCCGAGGAGAAGCTCGGCGCCTTCCCCGACCTGGACTCGCAGCTCGCCGTCGACCTCGACCGCCTGGTGGTGCTCGGCCGGATGGCCAAGCGCCGCCTCATCGAGGCCAATCTGCGGCTGGTCGTCTCGGTCGCCAAGCGGTACATCGGCCGCGGCCTGACCATGCTCGACCTGGTCCAGGAGGGCAATCTCGGGCTGATCCGGGCGGTGGAGAAGTTCGACTACGCGCGCGGCTACAAGTTCTCGACGTACGCGACCTGGTGGATCCGCCAGGCGATGTCGCGGGCGCTGGCCGACCAGGCCAGGACGATACGGGTCCCCGTGCACGTGGTGGAGCTGATCAACCGGGTGGTGCGGGTGCAGCGGCGGCTGCTCCAGGAGCGCGGCTACGAGCCGAGCACCGAGGAGGTCGCCGCCCAGCTCGACCTGCCGGAGGAGCGGGTCAGCGAGGTGCTGCGGCTGGCCCAGGAGCCGGTGTCGCTGCACGCGCCGGTCGGCGAGGAGGAGGACGTCGCGCTCGGCGACCTCATCGAGGACGGCGACGCCGCCTCGCCCGTGGAGTCCGCGGCCTTCCTGCTGCTGCGCGAGCACCTGGAAGCGGTGCTGTCCACGCTCGGCGAGCGCGAGCGCAAGGTCGTCCAGCTCCGCTACGGCCTCGCCGACGGCCGCCCCCGCACCCTGGAGGAGATCGGCCGCATCTTCGGCGTGACCCGCGAACGCATCCGCCAGATCGAGTCCAAGACCCTCAACAAGCTCCGCGACCACGCCTTCGCCGACCAGCTCCGCGGCTACCTCGACTGAGACCCCCCGGAGCCCCCCGGGCCCTAGCCGTCCCTGCGCAGCCGCGCCAGCGGCCTCGGCGCCACCACGAACCCCTCGGCGCGCGCGCTCGCCAGCCCGATCCGCGGCAGATGCGCGCTCTTGGCGAAGAGCAGGAAGCGCGGCTCCCAGATGGGCCGGTACTTGGCGTTCGCGCGGTACAGCGACTCCAGTTGCCACCAGCGGGAGAAGAACATCAGGGCCGAGCGCCACAGCCGCAGCACCGGGCCCGCGCCCAGCCGGGCGCCGTCCTCGAACACCGACCGGAACATCGCGAAGTTGAGCGACACCCGCTCCACGCCGACGTCGGCGGCGCGTTCGATCAGGTCGAGGACCATGAACTCGACCAGGCCGTTCTCGCTGTCCCGGTCGCGCCGCATCAAGTCCAGCGACAGCCCCTTCGGGCCCCACGGCACGAAGCTGAGCAGCGCCTTCAACTCGCCCTCGCCGTCGAGGCATTCGATCATCACGCAGTCGCCGTCGGCCGGGTCGCCGAGCCTGCCGAGCGCCATCGAGAAGCCGCGCTCGGTGGCGCCGTCCCGCCAGCGGTCCGCCGCCTCGATCAGCGCGGCCGTCTCGTCGGCCGGGATGTCGCGGTGCCGCCGGATACGGGTGGTGTAACCGGCGCGCCGCACCCGGTTGTACGCCTGCCGCACGCCGCGCATCGCCCGGCCGTCCAGGGTGAACTCGTCGGTCTCCACGATGGCTTCGTCGCCCAGTTCCAGCGCGTCCAGGCCGTGCCGGGCGTAGACGGTGCCCCCCTCCTCGCTGGCGCCCATCACGGCGGGGATCCAGGCGTGGTCGCGGGTCTCCACCAGCCAGGCGTCGATGGCGCCCGGCCATGCCTCGACGTCGCCGATCGGGTCGCCGGAGGCCAGGGCCACACCGCCGACCACGCGGTAGGCGACGGCGGCCTTGCCGCTGGGCGAGAAGATGACGGACTTGTCGCGGCGCAGCGCGAAGTAGCCGAGCGAGTCGCGGGCGCCGTGCCGGGCGAGCAGTTCGCGCAGCCGGTCCTCGTCGTCGCGGCTCTGGAGGTCCCGGCCGCGCGGGGAGCGGAAGAGCGCGTAGAGCACGGCGAGCAGCAGGCCGAGGCCCGCCAGGTTGAGGCCGCTGCTGACCCACGGGCTGATGTGCAGATTCGGCTCGATGTCGGAGTCGCGGCTCAGCGTCGTGAGCCGCAGCGCCACGTACCAGACGCGGTCGCCGACGCTGGCGCGCTCCGGGCCGACGGCCGTGACCAGGGTGGTGCCGACCAGGACCGACAGCAGCGCGCCGACGCCGAGGACGGCGAGCGCGAGCTGCGGGTTGGTGCGGTCGCCCTTGCCGTGGAATTCGCGGCGGCCGAGCGCGCCGAAGCACAGCACGGTCAAAGTGAGCGCGGTGGAGACCCAGTTGAACGGGTGCCGCCGCAGGTCGTCGTAGCACAGCGCCCACACCGACAGGGCCGCGTAGCCGCCGCACAGCGCCATGAAGACGATCCAGGCCACGCGCTTGTGGCGGGCCAGCATCATGGCCATGAAGAGCGTCGCGGCGGCCGAGCCGAAGCCCGCGAAGAGCATGAACGGCGTGAACAGCTCACCGGTGTTGTGGTTCGACATCTCCTGACGGATCGTCAGGGATACGGCGGACAGCAGATCGACGACGCCGATCACCCGTAGGTACCAGATCGGCACCCGCGCGCTGCGCCGCGCCAGCGTCGAGGTCTCGCGCCGCGCGGGGCAGCGCACCGGGTCGGAACCGCCCGGTCGCCCCTGCCGCGGCCCCTCGCCCGTACTCGTACCCGTACCCGTACCCGAATCCGTGCTCGTACCCATACGGGTACTCGTACCCGCCCGCGTGCCGGTACCCGCGACCGACGCCGCGGTGGTGGCGCTGCTCATCACTTCTGCCCTTCCGGAGGTACGGCGGCACAGGCTACCAACGCCGCGCGCCGCCGTACCCGCTGGCTCCTCGGGTTTTCCGGCCCCCCGCTCCGGCCGGTCGGCCGGGACGGAACACCCGTCCCGGCCGGCCCTCGTACCTCAGTCGACCTCCGCGACGGCCTGCGCGAACTGCGCCGCGTACAGCCGCGCGTACGCGCCCTTGGCCGCCAACAGCTCCTCGTGCGTGCCCTGTTCGACGATCGCGCCGGACTCCATCACCAAGATGACGTCGGCGTCGCGGATCGTGGACAGCCGGTGCGCGATCACGAAGCTGGTACGGCCGTGGCTGAGCTTGGCCATCGCCCGCTGGATCAGCACCTCGGTACGGGTGTCGACGGAGCTGGTCGCCTCGTCCAGTACCAGGATCGTCGGATCGGACAGGAACGCCCGCGCGATGGTGATGAGTTGTTTCTCACCCGCGCTGACCCCCGCGCCCTCGTCGTCGATCACCGTGTCGTAGCCCTCGGGCAGCGTGCGGATGAAGCGGTCCGCGTGCGCGGCGCGCGCCGCCTCCTCGATCTGCTCGGCGGTCGCCCCCTCGCTGCCGTAACCGATGTTCTCCGCGATCGTGCCGCCGAACAGCCAGGTGTCCTGGAGGACCATGCCGATCGAGGAGCGCAGCTCCTCGCGGGAGAGCGTGGCCACATCGGTGCCGTCCAGGGTGATCCGGCCGCCGGACACCTCGTAGAACCGCATCAGCAGATTGACCAGCGTGGTCTTGCCCGCGCCGGTCGGGCCGACGATCGCGACGGTGTGGCCCGGCTCCACCTTCAGCGACAGGTGGTCGATCAGCGGCTTGTCCGGGTCGTAGCGGAAGCTCACGTCCTCCAGCGCTACCCGGCCCCGCACCGGCACCCGGGGGACGTCCCGCTTCGCCGGCTCCGCCGACTGCTCCTCGGCGTCGAGGAGTTCGAAGACCCGCTCGGCCGACGCGATGCCGGACTGGATCAGGTTCGACATGCTCGCCACCTGCGTCAGCGGCTGGCTGAACTGCCGCGAGTACTGCACGAACGCCTGGACGTCACCGATGGACAGCGCGCCCGACGCGACCCGCAGGCCACCGACGACGGCCACCAGCACGTAGTTCAGATTGCCGATGAACATCATCATCGGCTGGATCGTGCCGGAGATGAACTGCGCCTTGAAGCCCGAGCGGTACAGCGCCTCGTTCTGCTCCTCGAAGGCCGCCGCCGACTCCTCCGCGCGCCCGAAGACCTTCACCAGCGAGTGGCCGGTGTACATCTCCTCGATGTGCGCGTTGAGCTTGCCGGTGGTCTTCCACTGCTGGATGAACTGCGGCTGCGCGCGCTTGCCGACCCGCGTGGCCACCAGCAGCGTCAGCGGCACGGTGACCAGCGCGATCAGCGCCAGCAGCCAGGAGATCCAGAACATCATGGCCAGCACGCCCACGATGGTCAGCAGCGAGTTCACCAGCTGGCCCATGGTCTGCTGCATCGTCTGGCCGATGTTGTCGATGTCGTTGGTGGCCCGGCTCAGCACCTCGCCGCGCGGCTGCCGGTCGAAGTACGACAGCGGCAGCTTCGCCAGCTTGTCCTCGACGTCGGAGCGCATCCGGAACATCGCCCGGTTGATCACCTTGGTCGCGGTGCGCATCTGGAAGACGCTGAAGACGGCCGCGGCCACGTACACCGCGAGGACCACCAGCAGCACCTTGCCGATGGCGTCGAAGTCCATGCCCTGGCCCGGCGTGAAACCGATGCCCTTGAGCATGTCGGCGACCCGGCCGTCACCGTGCGCGCGCAGCGCGTCGAGCGCCTGCTGCTTGGTGCCGCCGGGGAACCGCCGTCCGATCACCCCGGCGAAGATCAGGTCGGTGGCGTGACCGAGGATGCGCGGCCCGGTCACCGCGAGCGCGACGCTCGCCGTGCCGAGGACCAGCACCAGGCAGAGCAGGAAACGGTCGGGACGCATCAGACCCAGCAGCCGCTTCAGCGACCCGCCGAAGTCCATCGGCTTCTCGACCGGGCCGCCGCTCATGAAGCGCGCGGGCCCGCCCATCGGCCGCGGCGGGCGCTGCGCGGCGGCGGGCTTGTGCTCGTCGTCGCTCATCAGGCGGCCTCGGCTTCCGTGAGCTGGGACAGGACGATCTCCCGGTAGGTCTCGTTGTCGGTCATCAGCTCGGTGTGCGTGCCGGTGCCGACGACCCGGCCCTCGTCCAGGACGACGATCCGGTCCGCGTCACGGATGGTGGACACCCGCTGGGCGACGATCAGCACGGTCGCGGCGGCGGTCTCGTGCAGCAGCGCGCGGCGCAGCGCCGCGTCCGTCGCGTAGTCCAGCGCCGAGAAGGAGTCGTCGAAGAGGTAGATCTCCGGCCTGCGGACCAGGACCCGCGCGATGGCCAGGCGCTGCCGCTGCCCGCCGGAGACATTGCTGCCGCCCTGCGCGATGGGCGCGTCGAGCCCGCCGTCGAGCCGCTCCACGAAGTCCTTGGCCTGCGCCACCTCCAGCGCGTGCCACAGCTCCTCGTCGGTGGCGTCCGGTTTGCCGTACCGCAGGTTGGTCGCGACGGTGCCGGAGAACAGATACGGCTTCTGCGGTACGAGGCCGACGGTCTCGGCCAGCAGCGCGGGGGCCAGCTCCGCGACGTCCTCGCCGTCGACCAGCACCCGGCCGCCCGTCGCGTCGTACAGCCGCGGGATCAGGCCGAGCAGCGTCGACTTGCCGCTGCCGGTGGAGCCGATGATCGCGGTCACCTCACCGGGCCTGGCGACCAGGTCGACCCCGCGCAGGACGGCCGCCTCCGCGCCGGGGTAGGCGAACTCCACGCCGGTCAGCTCCAGGTCGCCGTGGCGGCGCAGAGTCAGCACGGGCGCGGTCGGCGGGACGACGCTGGACTCGGTGCCCAGCACCTCCTCGATGCGCTCGGCGCAGACCTCGGCGCGCGGCACCATCATGAACATGAAGGTGGCCATCATGACCGACATCAGGATCTGCATCAGATAGCTCAGGAACGCCGTCAGGGCGCCGATCTGCATCCCGCCGCTGTCGATGCGGTGCGCGCCGAACCACAGCACGGCGACGCTGGAGATGTTCACCACGCCCATCACCAGCGGGAACATCAGCGCCATCAGCTTTCCGGTGGCCAGCGACACATCGGTCAGACTGTCGTTGGCCTCGGCGAAGCGGCGCTGCTCGTAGTCGTCCTTGACGAAGGCGCGGATCACGCGGATGCCGGTGATCTGCTCGCGCAGCACCCGGTTCACGGTGTCCACGCGGGTCTGCATCGTGCGGAACAGCGGGCGCATCCTGCGGATGATCAGGCTGATCACGATGCCGAGCAGCGGCACCACGGCCAGCAGCAGCGACGACAGCGGCACGTCCTGGCCGAGTGCCATGATGATGCCGCCGACGCACATGATCGGCGCGGACACCATCAGCGTGAACGTCAGCAGCACCAGCATCTGCACCTGCTGCACGTCATTGGTGGTGCGGGTGATCAGCGACGGCGCCCCGAACTGCCCGACCTCGCGGGCCGAGAAGCTCTGCACCCGGTCGAAGACCGACGCGCGGATGTCACGGCCGACCGCCATCGAGGTCCGGGCGCCGAAGAAGACCGCGCCGATCGCGCAGCAGACCTGGACGACGGTCACCCCGATCATGACGCCGCCCAGCCCCACGATGTAGCCGGTGTCGCCCTTCACCACTCCGTTGTCGATGATGTCGGCGTTGAGCGTGGGCAGGTAGAGCGTGGCTATGGTCTGGACGAGTTGGAGCAGTACCAAGAGACCGATGGGTCGCTTGTACGGGCCCAGGTGGGCCCGCAGGAGTCTGATCAGCACACTGAAACCTCGGTGTCGGCGGTACGGGCGCCGCGTACCCGGCGGGACGTACGCAGGCGGCGGAAGGCGCGTACGGAGACGCAGCGCGGGGGAGGGGACGTTGCCCCGGCCCGCCGAGCTTTGCCCGCCCTTTGCCCGTCTTGATCGGCGGAGGATCTTATCTTCCGACACCGCCGGGCCGCATGGGATTAAAGCGAGGCAAAGGCCCCCGGGTGAGTCTGCTCGCGCACCGCGACGTACTGCTGACGCACCGCTGACCCCACGGCCGAGTCGTCGCCCGGCTCCAGCAGTTGCGTGGCCGCCTCGGCCCACGGCGGCGGCTCGGTCTGCGACTGCGAGCCGAGCACCGCGCCCAGCGACCAGGCGGCCTGCCGCGCCGCGCCCAGCGCCGCGTACTCGGCGGCCGGCGGGACGACGACCTGCGTGCCGAACAGCGCGGGCGCGATGGCGCGCACCGCGGGCAGCTCGCCCGCCGCGCCCAGCAGGAACACCCGGCGCACCTCGACGCCCTTGTTGCGCAGCACGTCCAGCGCGTCCGTCAGCCCGCACAGCATGCCCTCGAAGGCGGCCCGCGCCAGGTGCTCCGGCTTCATCGAGTCGCGCCGCAGCCCGGCCAGCGTCCCCGCGGTGTGCGGCAGATCGGGCGTCCGCTCGCCCTCCAGATACGGCAGCAGCACCAGTCCGTACGCGCCGGGCGTGGACTGGAGCGCCAGTTCGGACAGCCCGGCCAGGTCGGTGCCGAGCAGATCGGCGGTGCCGCGCAGCGTACGGACGGCGTTGCGCACCTGCACCACCGGCAGATGGCGGCCGGTCGCGTCGGCGAAGGCGGTGACCGTACCCGTCGGGTCCTTCAGCGCCTCGTGGTGGACGGCGAAGACGGTGCCCGCCGCGCCCAGGGAGACCACCGCGTCGCCGGGGCCGAGGCCCAGGCCCAGGGCGGCGGCCATGTTGTCGCCGGTGCCCGCGGAGATCAGCAGGCCCTCGGGGGTCTGTCCCGCGGGTTCGGCGGGGGCCAGTACGTCGGGGAGCGCCACCTGGTGGCCGAGCGCCCGCTCGACCAGATCCGTGCGGTACTCGCCGGTGGCCGCCGACCAGTAGCCGGTGCCCGAGGCGTCGCCGCGGTCGGTCGTACGGCGCGCGGGCCGCCCCAGCAACTGCCACACCAGCCAGTCGTGCGGGAGCATCACCTGGGCTATGCGCGTGGCCGTCTGCGGTTCGTGCTGCGCGATCCAGCGCAGCTTCGCCACCGGATACGCGGCCTGCGGCACCGAGCCGACCGCCTCGGCCCACCCGGCCGCCCCGCCCAGCTCGTCGGTGAGGTCCACGGCCTGCGCCTGCGCCCGCTTGTCGCCGCGCAGCAGCGCCGGGCGTACGGCCACCCCGCCCGCGTCCAGGGCCAGCAGCCCGTGCTGCTGCCCGGAGATGCCTATCGCCTGCACCCCTTCGAGGACGCCGTCCTTGGCCGCCTCGCCCAGCGACAGCAGCCACGCCTGCGGGTCGATCTCGGTCGGCTTCTCGCCGTCGTCCAGAGGGTGCGGCGCATGGCCCTGCCTGAGTACCGCCCCGGTCTCGCTGTCGCACACGACGACGGTCGTACCGGTGGTCGAGCTGTCTATGCCCGCGACTTTCCCCATGGACGAGATGATGCCCCACGGGGGGCGGGTACGGGGTGACAGCTGTGCATCAGGTTGCGTCAGGTGTTCGAGAAACGGGCGGGGTGCGGGCGGGATGCGGGCGGGGATGCCCTTCCTCAGGTGTTGGAGGTGCCCCAGTCGTCCTCGGGCGGCGCGCTGCGGTCGCGCAGTGCCTTCACCCGCTCGGTCACCGACTCCGGCAGCCGGTCGCCGACCTTCGCCGTCACCGTGTCCGCGGCCTTCACCGCGGCGTTCCTGCCGGTCTGCGCGGCGCTCTCCGCCGCGTTGCGCACCGCCGGGTTCTGCGCGACGCGCTGCGCGCTCTTGCGCAACTGCTCGTACCGCTCGCGCCCGGCGCGCGCGCCGAGCACATAGCCGACGACGGCTCCACTGATGAACGTCAGCCGGTAGCGCATGGGCTCCACCCTCTTTCCGTCGGACACGTCAGGCATAGGACAAGTCGGGCCAAGGTGCCGTGTGCTGCGCGCCTACCCTGTGCACCCGGGTGACAACCCTGGCGCAACTGGTTGGCGGAGCACCCCCTCACTTGCGCTAATGTATGTGTCGCAGCGAACGCGCGCCGTCCCGGGACACCCTGACGAGTGCATTCGGTGCACGCAGAGCGATCCCCTGTAGCTCAATTGGCAGAGCAGCCGGCTGTTAACCGGCAGGTTACTGGTTCGAGTCCAGTCGGGGGAGCTCGGTCCCCTGTAGCTCAATTGGCAGAGCAGCCGGCTGTTAACCGGCAGGTTACTGGTTCGAGTCCAGTCGGGGGAGCGCCGGATCAGGACCCCGTTGGGGTCCTTTTTCATGTCCCGGGGAACCAACTCCCCGCCCCCGCGAGTCCACCCAATGACGCGTCTGTGACCCGCGAGGGCGACAGATCGTATGAGCAGCTATGCTGCGGCAGACGGCGCGCGAGGCGCACCGTACGGGGCGGTAGCTCAGCCGGTTAGAGCAGCGGACTCATAATCCGTCGGTCGTGGGTTCGAGTCCCACCCGCCCCACCCTGCGCCGTGCCGCGAAGCCGGCACATCGCGGACGGTCTCCGGGGGCGGCGATCATGGCGCCGACACCCCCCGCGCGAGCATCCGTCCGAGTGGCGTCCGCGGCACGTCCTTGACGGGGCCGGGTGCGGTCGCCCTGGCGGCCTTGTGGCATACCTCGGCGGGGGACAGGGCTGATCGGCGTGAGACCGCGCGGCGCGGCCCCGCTTTCCACGTGCGCGGGGCGCGGGTCGCGGGTCAGGCCGGCCAGGTGCCGGTGAGCCGCCGGGTGGCGGTGGCGCCGCTCCGGCTGACCGCCGCCTTCACGACGGCGAAGATCAGCCCGTGCAGCGCGGCCGCGATCAGGACCTCCTTCCAGGCGCGCTCCTCGTCCAGCGCGTCCGGGGTGTCGTCGTCGTGCCCGACCACCTTCCACGTCTGCTTGAAGGCGGCTCCGGCCAACGCGCCACTGGCCACGCTGAGCAGGAGACCGACCGGGCGGTAGACGATCTTCGCGGCGTTCACTTGCGGCCCCTCTTCCAGCGGACGGTGAAGAACACCACGGCGGCGCCGATCGCCGCGGCGACGGCCGCGCCGGGGCGGCGCTTGACGGCGTCGGCGGCCTGCTGGGTCTTCTCGGCCAGGGGCTCGGGGGTCTTCTCGCTGACCTTGGCGGCCACTGCCGCGGTGCCCTCAGCGATCTTGGCCGAGGCGGCGGCGGCCTTCTCCCGCACCGGTTCCGGCGTCTTGTCACGGACCAGCGCGCCGACTTCGGCCGCCTTCGCCCGGGCCGAGGCCGACGCGTCGGCCGCCGTGTCCTGAGCGGTGTCCTGGGCCTCGTCCTTCGTGGTCTGGGCGCGGTCCTTCAGCTCGGTGACCTTGCTCTGGACCTTGTCCTTGACCTCGGCGGCCTTGTCGCCGACCTTGTCCTTGACCTCGGCGGCCTTGTCCTTCGCCTGGGCGGCCTTGTCGCCGACCTCGTCCTTGATGTCGGCGGCCTTGTCCTTGGCGCGGGCCTTCACGTCGGCCTTGGCGGCCAGTTCCTCCACCGTCTCGCCGAGCTGCTCACGGGTGCTCTCCACCTGGGCGCGCAGTTCCTCGGGGGTGGACGGGTCCTTCTCGTCATGCGGGTCGATGGTCATCGCTTCGTCTTTTCCTTGATGGTGGCGACATCGGCCTTGACACCGGCGATCGCCTGCTCGGGAGCCGGCGGCGTCGCGCGGCTCACTTCCTTCTTCCCCGCCAGCGCCAGAGTGGCGGCGAGCGCCAGCAGCGCCACCGCGACGATCAGCGCCGACAGCCACACCGAGAACGTGAGGGCGAGCGCCGCGACCGCCGTGGCGGCCAGCGCCTCCAGACCGATGAAGGCCAGCAGCCCCGCACCGCCGAACAGCCCGCCGCCCATGCCGAACCGTTTGCCCTTCTGGGCCATCTCGGCCTGGGCGAGCCGCATTTCCTCGCGCACGAGCTGCGACATCTGCTGTGTCGCGCGCGACACCAGCTCGCCGACCGACGGCTCGCCCGAGCCGTCCGCCGCTCCGGAGCCGTCCCCTGCCGCCCGAGTTCCGACGGGATCCATCACCACTCACCGGTCCTTCCGTCTCCTATGCGCCCGGCTACCCGGGCCGGACGGGCGCACACGCGCTTCGGCAGGCGGCCGCGTGCCGGGCACGTCGGTTCGGCTCGGGCGGGGGACGTACGGGGAAGGCGCGGGCACCCTCAGGCGAAGGTGTTCTTGTAGAAGAGGCTCGCGTCGAAGCTGGGGTCGGTCGTGGTGCCGGTCTTGCCGGAGAAGCCGAAGGCGAGGCGGGGTTGGCCGTCGGCCACCCAGATCGCGCAGCCCTGCGGCTCGCGGCCCGGGATCGTCGCCCCCGCGGTGGTGCGGAAGACCTCGCCGTGCCCGCCCCCGGCGTCGTTCATGCTGACGGCGGCGAGGTAGGACGGGCCGCCCGACCTGCCGTAGAGGAGGTAGGCGTACTCGCCGTACAGGGTGACGCCCTGGAAGGCGGCGTCGTCCGGGATCTTCAGTTGGGCGTTGGTGGGCAGCGCGCGTTCGGCCTTCCTGTCGTCCTGGGAGAGTCGTCCCGCCACCGCGTCCGCCAGCGGGAAGACCACCAGCCGCCAGGGGTTGGGCGAGGTGGACTGGGTGGCGTAGCGGACCAGCAGCATGTTGTTGACGGGGTCGATCGCGGGGCGGGGCAGGCCCGCGTAGGTGGTGATGGTGGGCGTACGGTCCTGGATCGGGATCACCGACGGGTTGCCGTAGGTGAGGGTGATGCCCTCGGTGTAACGGAACCGGGTGAGCCGGTAGCCGCTGTCCTCGTACGCCCCCTTGGCGACGTTGTAGTTGTCGCCCTCGATCCACAGGTACGGCGCGGAACCGGCGCCGGTGGGTTCGACGGCCATCGAGGAGCCGTGGCCGAACTGGTGCAGCGCCATGGTGCCGAGCACGTTGCCCGCCAGGTCGGTGCGGACGATCCAGATGTCGCCGTAGTGGATGTGCGCCTTTGACGGGTCCCCGTCGTCGGAGTCGTTCTCGTTGTCCCCGGGGCGGTGCTGGGCGAAGTAGATGTGGCCGTTGACGTTGTCGTAGGCGAAGGACTGCATGGCCCAGGACGTCTCGTGCAGCCGCTTGCGCCAGAACACCTGGTCCCCGCCGCCCTCCAGCGAGAAGGGCGCGGTGACCGGCAGGTCGGCGGCGGCCGGCCCCGCGGCGGCGAGGACTCCGGCCGCGCCGAGCGCCCCGGCGGCCGTGAGGCCCGCCCCCGCGCGCAGCAGCCCCCGGCGGCTCTCACGCTGCGCTACACGCTCTGCCCCGAACGCTGACCGGCGCTGACCGAACGCCGACCGAGGGCTGACCGGCGCTGAAAGGCGCTGACCGGGGGCGCGGAGGGGCCGGCCGCGCGTCTGCCCCGGAGTGGGATGGATTACACCCGGGGGGTCCGGGGGATGGGCTCGGCGTATACCGGGCGTTTATCGGATCGTGGATATGTTTGCGCCCATGCCCAGCACGCCTCCGGCTCCCGATTCCGCGTTCGCCGACGCGGCCGAGCTCAATGCCCGGATACGTCGGCTCAGCGCGGGTCGCACCTCGTGGACCCCGGACGAGCTGACGGAATTGGCCCGCCTCCAGGCGGAGTGGCAGCTCGCGGTGGAAGGCGAGTCGGAACAGGTCTGACCCCGGACCGCGGCGGTACGGGGCCGTACCCGTACGGGACGTACCCGTACGTGACTCCCTGACTACGCCGTCGCGCCGCGCTCGCCCAGCGACGACAGCAGCTGGAGCTTCTCGTAGGAGTCGGTGCCGGGGGTGGCGGTGAAGACCAGGAGGGTCTGGGACTGGGCGGGGTCCTGGAGGACCTGGCAGTGCAGGTGGAGGATGCCGACCTCGGGGTGACGGATCCGTTTGAGGTCGTCGGGGTGGCGGACGCCGATCTCGTGGGCGCTCCAGAGGGTGGCGAATTCGGGGCTCACGGCGAGCAGGGCGTCGACGAGGGCGGCGGCCCGCGAGCCGGGGCCCTGGCGGGAGAGCGTCTCGCGCAGCCCGGCGGTGAAGATCCGGCTGTGGGTGGGGTGGTCGGCCTCGGGGTAGATGCGGCGGGTGACGGGGTCGGTGAACCAGCGGTAGCCGAAGCTGCGGGCCATCCCGGTGTGCCCGGTCTCGTCGCCCAGCAGGGCGAGCGCCATCCGGGTCTGCGTCAGCGTCTCGCCGAGATCCGTCATGACCTGCGCGGGAGTGTCGTCCAGGCGCCCGAGAATCCGCATCAGGCCGGGGCTGACGTGGTCGCTGCCCGATCCGCGCTCCGGGGCGCTGTGCCCCGCCATCCGGAAGAGGTGGTCGCGCTCGTCGAGCGAGAGATGCAGGCCGCGCGCGATGGCGCCCAGCATCGGCGCGGACGGCTGCGGGCCGCGGGCCTGCTCGATCCGGCTGTAGTAGTCGGTCGACATGCCGGACAGCGCGGCGACCTCCTCGCGCCGCAGCCCCCGCGTTCGCCGCCGCGGCCCGCGCGGCAGCCCCACGTCCTCGGGTTGCAGCGCCTCACGCCGGGTGCGCAGGAAGTCCGCCAGCTGTTCTCGGTCCATGACCCCAGTCTCCCGCCTGTACGTCCCCGGTCTTCCGCCTGTCCGGTCCCGGTCTCCCGCCTGTACGTCCGCGCCCTCCCGCCCGTACGGCCACGGTCTTCCCCCCCCGGCACGTCCGCGGCTCAGCTCTCGGCGGCCACACTGTCCGGGAAGCGCACCCCGGCCAGCTCCTCCGACACCTGCCAGACCCGCCGCGCCTCCTCCTCGCTCCGCGCCGACCGGTACAGCGGCTGCTCCACCACGGGGCCGGTCAGATGCCCGAGGCCGCCGGGGCCGTAGAAGGCGCCGCCGACCGCCCCCGGCGCGGTCGCCGCGTACAGCACCGGCCGCAGCCCGTCGTCCACGGTCTGCACGAACAGCCCGAGCCTGGACTGCCAGCGGAAGGCGCGGTCCATCCAGGTCGTCCGCTTCGCGCGGCCCAGATTCGGCCCGGCCGTCTGGAGATTGGTCGAGGTCAGGCCCGGATGCGCGAGGGTGCTGGTGATGCCCCAGCCGCCCGCGACGCTGCGCCGGTGCAGTTCCAGGCCGAACATCAGCACCGCCAGCTTCGACTGGCTGTAGACCTTCATCGGCGCGTAGCCGCGCTCCGCCTGGAGGTCGTCCCAGGCCAGCGCCCCCTGGCGGGCGCCGATGCTCGACTGGGTCGCCACCCGCGCGCCGCCCGCGGCGCGCAGCAGCGGGAGCAGATGCGCGGTCAGCGCGAAGTGCCCGAGGTGATTCGTCGCGAACTGCAACTCCAGGCCGTCCGCGGAGGTCTGCCGGGTCGCCGGGGTCATCACCGCCGCGTTGTTGACGAGGATGTCGACCGGCCTGCCCTCGGCGACCAGCGTCCGGCCGAGCGCGGCGACCGACTCCAGCGACGCCAGGTCCAGCTCCCGCGTCGACACCCGCGCGCCGGGCACCTCGGCCCGGATCCGCTCCACGGCCGCCGCGCCCTTCGCCGCGTTCCGCACCGGCAGCACGACCTCCGCGCCCGCCCGCGCCAGCCGCCCGCCGAGCCCCCGCCCGATCCCGTCGCTCCCGCCCGTGACGACGGCGAGTTTTCCGCTGAGATCGGGCACCGCGGTGTCCAGTGCGTTCTTACGTGTCATGACGGTTCGCTCCTGACGGTGAGTGGGGGCGGGCGATGCCGCATTCGCGGGGGCGGGCGAGCGCTTTCCAGCGGAGGGGGAGGAGGGGGGAGAGGAACACAAAGGGACGGCGTGCGGATACGTATCCCGTGCGGCGGGCGAGGGAACCGCCAGGTCGGAGGAGCAACCCGCCCGGCTGGAGCGGGAACCCGCCGGATCAGAGTGGGAACCCGCCGGGTCAGAGCAGGAACCCGCCCGACGCCTCGATCCGCTGTCCCGTGATCCACCCGGTCCCGTCGGACAGCACCGCGGCGATCACCCCGCCGATGTCCTCGGCGGTCCCGACCCGGCCGAGCGCGGCCTGGCCGGAGAGCGCGGCCCTGACGCCTTCGTCGTCCCGCATGAAGCCCCCGCCGAAGTCGGTGCCGGTGGGGCCGGGCGCGACGGCGTTCGCGGTGATGCCGCGCGGGCCCAGCTCCTTGGCCAGATAGCGGATGAACACCTCCACGGCGCCCTTCATCGACGCGTACGCCGACAGTCCCTCGCTGGTGAAGCGGGTCAGCCCGGTGGAGAGGTTGACGATCCGGCCGCCGTCGGCGAGCAGCGGGACCAGCCGCTGGGTGAGGAAGTAGACGCCCATGAAGTGGACGTTCAGCATCGTGTCGAAGCCCTCCTCGGTGGCTTCGAGGAAGGGTTCCGTCACGGCGGAGCCCGCGTTGTTGACGAGGTAGTCGAAGTCCGACCGCCCCCAGCCCTCCTTGAGCAGCCGCCGCACCTCGTCGGCGAAGTCCGCGAATCCGGCGGTCCGGGCGGTGTCCAGGCGGAGCGCGTACGCGGTGCGGCCGAGCGCCCTCGCCTCGGCGACCACGGCAGCCGCCTCGTCCTCGTGCGACCGGAAGGTGATGATCGGATCGACGCCGTCCGCGGCGAGCCGCAGCGCGGTGGCGCGGCCGAGCCCGCGGTTGGCGCCGGTGACGATCGCGATCCTGGCCGGTGCGGTGCTGTCCGTGGTCGTGCCGGTGGTCGTGTCCGTGTGCGTGGTCATGACTCCAGCGTGGGCGGCGGCGACGGCCGGATGAAGGCCCCACTTGTCCAGGGATCGCCGATCCCACCTTGAGCGGGGGAGCGGCCCGCGCACATCCGGTGTCATCCGGTGTCACGTGGTGTCCTTTTTACCCAATACGGAACCGGAGCATAGAGACTTCGCGGGCCCCGATCCGCAGGATAGGTATGCCTAAGTCAGGCCAGGCACACCTAAGCACGGGTCCGGGAGGACGAACATCGATGTGGGACGACGCGTTTCCGAGCTTCCTGATCGGACTCAGGGAAGGTCTCGAAGCCGGGCTGATCGTCTCGATCCTGGTGGCCACCCTGGTGCGCGGCGACGCCAAGTCCCGGCTCCCGCAGGTGTGGACGGGCGTCCTGGCCGCCATCGCCCTGTCGATGAGCTTCGGGGCGGTCCTCACCTTCACCGCCGCGAATCTGTCGGCGACCGCGCAGGAGGCGTTCGGCGGCACGCTCAGCGTCGTGGCCGTCGCCTTCGTCACCGCGATGGTCTTCTGGATGCGCCGCTCGGCCCGCAATCTGTCCGGTGAGATCCGGGAGAAGGTGACGGCCGCGCTCGCCATGGGCGGCGGCATGCTGATCCTCACCTCCTTCCTCGCGGTCGGCCGCGAGGGCCTGGAGACCGCGCTCTTCCTGTGGACCACCGCCCGCGCCGCGGGGGAGTCCGGCGGCCCGCTGGCCGGCGCCGCGATCGGCCTGGTGCTGGCCGCGGGGCTCTGCTGGGGCCTGTACCGGCGGGTGCTCAAGATCAATCTGAGCCGCTTCTTCACCGCGACCGGCGCCGTCCTGATCGTCATCGCCTCGGGCGTCCTCGGCTACGGCCTGCGCGACCTCCAGGAGGGCGGCGTGCTCGCCGGGAAGACGGCGTACGCCTTCGACCTCAGCGCGCACATCGACGCCGGTTCCTGGTACGCCGCCCTCCTCCAGGGCGTCCTCAACCTCACCCCGGCCATGACCTGGCTCCAGGTCGCCGCCTACGTCGGCTACCTCGCGATCGTCATGACGCTGTTCGTACGCGGCCTGCGCAAGCCCGCGCCCGCGCCCGTATCCAAGAAGGCGGCCGAGGCACCGGCGTCCGAGCCGACCGCGGCGGAGACGGCGCCCGCTTCCGCACCGGCCCCCGCTTCCGCACCGGACCCCGCCCATGTGCCCGCTGTCACGGCGGTGCCCGCCCGCACCCGCACCCGCACCCGCACCCGCTCCCGTCCCGTATGGCTGCTCCCGGCCGCCGTCGTCGCGATCCCCGCCGTGATCGGCGGCCTGGTCGTGGCCTTCGGCGACGGCAAGCCCGCGGGAGCGCAGACCGTCGCCGTCTCGCCGACCGAGTGCGGCAAGGGCTTCAGCGCCCCCCAGCCCGGCCGCCGGACCTTCTCGATGCGCAACACCGGCGACAAGGCGTCCGAGGTCTATCTGATCAACCCCGCCACCAACGCCGTCTACGGCGAGATCGAGGGCCTGGCTCCCGGCACCACCCGCGACCTGGTCGCCACCGTCGGCAGCGGCGAATACGCCTGGCGCTGCGTGCCGACCAGCGGCAAGGCGGTCACCTCGGCGTCCGTACGGGTCTCCGGCGGCAGCACCACCAAGGCCGTCCTGCCGCTGGCCGCGTCCGAACTCCAGCCGCCGCTCGCGTCGTACCGCGCCTATGTGAACACCGGGCTCGGCACGCTGGTCGGACAGACCGGCACACTGACGGCCGACCTCGCGGCGGGCGACCTCACCGCGGCGCGCGCCGACTGGCTCACCGCGCACGACACGTACTCCGCGCTCGGCGCCGCCTACGGGACCTTCGCCGACTTCGACGCGAAGATCAACGGCCGCAAGGACGGACTGCCGGGCGGCGAGAAGGACCCGTCCTTCACCGGCTTCCACCGCATCGAGTACGGGCTGTGGCACGGCGAGTCCGCGGCCTCGCTCAAGCCGCTCGCCGTCCGGCTCGGCGCCGACGTGGCGGGCCTGCGCAAGGCGTTCCCCACGCAGGACTTCGACCCGTCCGACCTGCCGCTGCGCAGCCACGAGATCCTGGAGAACACCCTCCAGTTCGAGCTGACCGGCGACACCGACGAGGGCAGCGGGACGAATCTGGCGACCGCGAACGCCAACCTGGCCGGTACGAAAGAGCTGTTGACGGTGCTGCGGCCGCTGATCACCCGGCGGGACCCGCGGCAACTGGCCCTGATCGACGCGGACATCGCCCGCCTCCAGAAGCTGCTCGACGGCGCGCACAAGGGCGCCGCCTGGACCCCGGTCGGCTCGCTCGACACGGCGGCGCGCGCGACGATCGACGGCGCGACCGGCCAGCTCCTGGAAGACCTCGCGCCCGTCCCCGACCTGCTCGAAATCCGGAAGTCCGCATGAGGCGCGAGGACCGTACGGCGCCAGGACCCGAACAACTCCCCGAAGGGAAGCAGCAGATGCCCGCCGACTCCACCCGACCCGAAGGCCACGAGGGCTACGGCGGTGACGCGGCGGGCGGCGGCACCTGCCCGATGGGCGCGGGCCGCAGGTCCTTCGTGAAGACCGCGCTCGGCGCGGGCGCGGGCGCGGCGGCGCTGGCGGGCGGCGGCCTCGCGCTGAGCACGGCGGCCGGCGGCAGCAGCGCCCAGGCGGCCGACGCGGGTCAGCGCGGCCAGGCCGCGGCGGTGGACTTCCACGGCGCGCACCAGGCGGGCGTCATCACCCCGCAGCCCGCCGCGGCGACCTTCGTCTCGCTGAACGTCATCGCGGACACCAGGGCCGAACTCGCCGACCTGTTCAGGACGATCACCGAGCGGGCCCGCTTCCTCACCGCGGGCGGCACCCCCGACGACCTGGGCGTCGGCGCGCCGCCGTCCGACAACGGCATCCTCGGCCCGACCGTCCCCGCCGACGCGCTCACCGTCACCGTCGGCGTCGGCTCCTCGCTCTTCGACGACCGCTACGGCCTCGCGGGCGCCAAGCCGCGCCGCCTCACCCCGATGCGGACCTTCCCCAACGACAACCTCCAGGCCGCGCAGTGCCACGGCGACCTGTCGTTGCAGATCTGCGCGGGCAGCACGGACACCGTCCTGCACGCGCTGCGCGACATCGCCCGGCACACCCGCGGCGGCATGCAGATCAAGTGGCGCATGGACGGCTTCCAGAACGCGCCCCGGCCGACCGGCGCGCAGCGCAATCTGCTCGGCTTCAAGGACGGCATCGCCAACCCGGACGTGCGCTCCGGCCGGGAGATGGACCGCCTGGTGTGGGTGACGGACGCGCTCGGCGAGCCCGCGTGGGCGGCGGGCGGCAGCTACCAGGCGATCCGGATCATCCGGATGCTGGTGGAGTTCTGGGACCGGGTCTCGCTCACCGAGCAGGAGTTGATGTTCGGCCGCCGCAAGGACACCGGCGCGCCGCTGGACGGCGCGAAGGAGACCGACACCCCGCTCTACGCCAAGGACCCGCAGGGCAACGCGATCCCGCTGGACGCGCACATCAGGATGGCCAACCCGCGCACCGCCAGGACCGACGACTCCCGCATCCTGCGCCGCGGTTACAACTACGACCGGGGCGTGGACGCGGTCGGCAACCTCGACATGGGGCTGGTCTTCTGCTGCTACCAGCAGGACGTACAGCGGCAGTTCGAGGCCACCCAGACCCGGCTGATCGACGAGCCGCTGGTCGACTACATCTCCCCGGTCGGCGGCGGCTACTTCTTCGTGCTGCCCGGCGTCCGCGACACCAAGGACTGGCTCGGCCGCGGCCTGCTCTCCGCCTGAGCCTCCGCCCGACCCCCCGCCTGACATTCCGTCAGCACGCCGTCGGACCGGGCGGATCAGGTGCCGTCCGCCTCTCCTCATCTGACGGTCCGTCAGGCATGCTGTGCCCGTGCCGGATTCCGGTGGGACCGGCGGCCGAGGAGGCGGGCATGGCGGTGGACAGGGCGGCGGACGGGCCGACGGATACGTCAACAGGTACGGACGGGACGGCGATCGAGGACGCGCTGTTCATCGGCGGCCGGTGGACCGCCCCGGAGCGCGGGCACTACGACGTCCTGAACCCGGCCACCGAGCGCGTGGTCGGGCGGGCGCCGGAAGCGAGCCCGGAACAGGCGCTCGCGGCCACCGCCGCCGCCCGGCAGGCGCTCGACGGCTGGTCGCGCACCCGCCCCGAGGAGCGCGGCCGGATACTGGAGCGCGCCGGGCGGATCATCCTGCGCGAACTGAAGCCGTACGCGGCCCTGGCGGGCGCCGAGAGCGGCGCCACCGCCGCGACCGCCCGCGGCATGCAGGTCGGCGTGGCCGCCGCCCGCTTCCTGCGATACGCGCGCGGCGCGCTCGAACCCACCGAGACCGCGCTGCTCCCGCAGCTCAACGAGGCGTCCGCGATGGGCGCGGGCGGCGTCTTCGGCGCGCTGGCGGTCCGGCAGCCGGTCGGCGTCGTCGCCTGCGTCACGTCCTACAACAACCCCTGGGCGAATCCGGCGGGCAAGGTCGCGCCCGCGCTCGCGATGGGCAACACCGTCGTGGTCAAACCCGCCCCGCAGGACCCGCTGTCGGTCTACCGGATGGCGGAGGCGCTGACCGAGGCCGGGCTGCCGCCGGGTGTGCTCAACGTGGTGACCGGCTCGGGCGCCGACGTCGGCGAGGCGGTCGTCGGGTCGCCCGACACCGACATGGTGAGCTTCACCGGCTCCACGGCCGTCGGGCAGCGCATCGCGGAGACCTGCGGGCGCGGTATGAAACGGCAGTTGATGGAACTCGGCGGCAAGGGCGCCGCGCTGGTCTTCGACGACGCCGACCTCGACTCGGCCGTCGCCGGGATCGGCACCACCTTCAGCTTCTACAGCGGCCAGATCTGCACCGCCCCCACCCGCGTACTGGCCCAACGCGCGGTCTACCCACGGCTGGTGGAGCGACTGGCCGGGTACGCGCGACGGCTCGTCGTCGGCGACCCCGCCCAACCCGCCACCGTCGTCGGCCCGGTCATCTCCGCCGCCCACCGCGACCGCGTCGAGGCGTATGTCGCGCTCGGCCGCAAGGAGGGCGCCACCCTGCTGGCGGGCGGTGAACGCCCGCCGCTGGAAAGGGGGTTCTACGTCGCCCCCACACTGCTGGCCGACTGCGCGCCCGACATGCGGGTGGTCCGCGAGGAGATCTTCGGGCCCGTCGTCGTGGTGCTGCCGTTCGACGACGAGGACGAGGGCGTCGCGCTCGCCAACGACAGCGACTACGGCCTGATCGACTACGTGTGGTCCGCCGACGTGCCCCGCGCCTTCCGGGTCGCGCGGCGGCTGCGCGCGGGCGGCGTCGGGATCAACACCGTGGGCCGCAACATGGAGGCGCCCTTCGGCGGCTTCAAGCGCAGCGGCGTCGGCCGAGACGTGGGGTCGTACGCGCTGCACGCCTACAGTGAGACGCAGAGTCTCGTCTGGCCCGGCTGAGCCGCCGCCGGGCACCGGCCCGACGCTGTACAGACCGCCCCGACCTGGCCTGAGCTGCGGCGACTTGTCCGCAGGGGAGTTTCCCGGCGAAGCCGGGACAAGCGGAACTCCGGGGTTCCGCCGCACCGCGACGGTCCCTTACAGTCCATCCGCCATGAACTACTGCCACACGTGCCGACGACACCTCAACGGCGCCTTCTCCTGCCCCGGATGCGGCGCGATCGCGGACCGGTCGGGGCTGCCCGACGAGGCCGACACGGCGCAACTGCCGCCGGTCACCGAGGAGGCCGCCGCAGCGGACGGCGCCGACCCGGCGCCGCCCGCGAGCGCGGCGACACCGGAGGCCCCCGTCGAGGGCTCCCTCGTGGACGACCTCCTCAGGGACTCGGGCCTCGGCCCGGACGCGGGCCCCGCCGCCGTCCCGGCCGCCCCCGCCCCGACCGACGCCGAGCCCGAGCCCGGCAGCGCGGGCACGGGTACCGGCAGTGCCGTCGGAGTCGGCCCCGGCGTCGGCGAGGACCCGGACACGGACCCCGGCACGGCGGGCGACGACAGCGCGTACGGCGGGACGTACACCGCCCCGTACGCCGACCCGTACGTCCCCGCGTACGGCGAAGCCCCGCGACGGGACGCCCCCACTGCCCTGGCCGACAGCCTGCTCGGAGCCGGTGGCGGCGGCTACCGCGAGGACCACGACCTGCGCGGGACCGCCAGGCGCCGCCGCGGCCGTCACCAGCGGGCGGCGATCCTCGGCGTCGGCGCGGTCGCGGTCGTCGGCTCGCTGACGATGTTCGGCGTCGCGGCCTTCTCCGGCGGCTCGCCGAGCCCGTCCACCGATCCCGGCCCCGGCGTCTCCGCGGTCTCCCCCTCGCCCGACGCGCCCCGGCCGTCCACCGGCGTGAGCGGCACCCCCGGCGTCCCGAAGGGCGGCGGCCGGACCAGCGGCAGCGCGTCCCCCTCGGCGTCCGACAAGGCGTCCGGCTCGCCGTCGGCGTCGGCCTCGCGTTCCGAGAGCGCGCCCGCGTCCAGCCCGGCGGGGAAGCCCTCGCGCACCGCGAGCGCGTCGCCGTCGAGGACGACCGCCGCGCCGCCGACCACGACCGCGCCGCCGTCCTCACCCGCGACGCCGTCGCCGACGTGCACGCATGTGCTCTGGTGGTGCCAGTAAAGGGTCCCTGCGGGGACGGATCAGCGGGCGTCAGCCGTCGCCCTCGCCCGGCTCGCGGCCCGCGCCCGGGGTATCACCGAGGCTGTGGTCGCGGTGCGCGCCGTCCGCCGGGTCGTCGCCCAGCATCTGCCGCAACAGGTCGCGCAGCATGGTGCGTTCCTGTTCGGAGAGCCCGGCGAGCGGTTCACGGGCGAAGTCCAGGGAGTCGCGGAGTTTGTCGGCGACGGCGTGGCCCTCGGCGGTGGCCGCGGCCAGCTTGATCCGGCGGTCGGCCGGGTCGGTACGGCGCTCGGCCAGCCCTCTGACCTCCAGCCGGTCGATGATGCCGGTCACATTGGACGGCTCGCACTTCAGCCAGCGGGCGATCCGCCGCATGGGCAGCGGCCCCGAATTGAGCAGCGCGAGCACCTTGGCCTGCGCGCCGGTCAGCCGGTGGCGGGCGGCGGCCGACTCGTACTCCTGGTGGTAGCGGGCGGCGACGGTGCCGATCAGGCCGACGACCTCGACGGTCAGGGGATCGCTTCGGCGACGTGTCATGACCAACAGTTTACCCAAATGTTTGACATCATGAAACATCAAGGTCCATGGTTAGTTCAGCACCTGAATCATTTCCATGGTTGATCAGCGGTTGATCAGTGATCGACGCCGACCAGTGGTCGAACCGTCGCCGAAGGAGGACTTCCCCCATGCCGAAGAGCCGTGAATGGCACCTGGTCGCCCGCCCCCAGGGCTGGCCGGTGCCGGAAGACTTCGCGCTGGTCGAGACCGACGTCCCCGAGCCGGGCCCCGGCCAGATCCTGGTCCGCAATCTGCACCTGTCGGTCGACCCGTACATGCGCGGCCGGATGAACGAGGCGAAGTCGTACGCGCCGCCGTACGAGCTGAACCAGCCGATGCACGGCGGCGCCGTCGGCCGGGTCGTGGCCTCGCGGGCCGAGGACTTCGCGGTCGGCGACCATGTGCTGCACGGCCTCGCCTGGCGGGAGTACGCCCTGGTGGACGCCGCGCGCGCCGTCCGGGTCGACCCGGACCAGGCGCCGCTCACCGCGTATCTCGGAGTCCTCGGCATGACCGGGCTCACCGCCTACGCGGGTCTGCTGAGGGTCGCCGAATTCGCGCCGGGCGAGGTCGTCTTCGTCTCGGGCGCGGCGGGCGCCGTCGGCGGGCAGGCCGGACAGATCGCCCGGCTCAAGGGCGCCTCGCGGGTCATCGGCAGCGCGGGCTCCGCGGAGAAGGTCCGGATGCTGGTGGAGGAGTACGGCTTCGACGCCGCCTTCAACTACAAGGACGGCCCGGTGGCCGGGCAGTTGAGGGCCGCCGCGCCCGACGGCATCGACGTGTACTTCGACAACGTCGGCGGGGAGCACCTGGAGGCCGCGGTCGGCGCGATGCGGGTGCACGGCAGGGCCGCCCTGTGCGGGGCCATCGCGCAGTACAACGCGACGGAGCCGGTGGCGGGGCCGCGCAATCTCGGCCTGATGGTCGGCAGGCGGCTGACCCTGCGCGGCTTCCTCGTCACCGACCACGAGGACCTTCGCCCCGAGTTCGTCCGCGAGGCCGCCGGCTGGCTGCGTGACGGCCGGCTGCGGTACCGCGAGACGGTGGTGGAGGGAATCGAGAACAATCTGGAAGCGTTCTTGGGCGTGCTGCGCGGTGACAACACCGGAAAGATGATCGTCTCTCTTCCGGCGGAGTGACCCGCCGTCCGGCCGCCGACCGACCGGCCGGGCTCGACACCCGGCCGGAAATTCAACAAAATGTTGCAGGCGTGCTCGCGTGCCTTGCGGGCCGCCCGCCCCTCAGGAGGACACTTTCATGAGCATCCAGCCCGTAGACGTCCTGTACACCGCCGTCGCCACCGCGGAGAACGGCCGTGACGGCCGCGTCGCCACCGACGACGGCAAGCTCGACGTCATCGTGAACCCGCCGACCGAGATGGGCGGCGCGGGCAACGGCACCAACCCCGAGCAGCTCTTCGCCGCCGGGTACAGCGCCTGCTTCCAGGGCGCGCTGGGCGTCGTCGCCCGCCAGGCCAAGGCCGACATCAGCGGCTCCCGCGTGACCGCCAAGGTCGGCATCGGCAAAATCGCCTCCGGCGGCTTCGGCCTCACCGTCGAACTGGCCGTCTCCATCCCCAACGTGGACGACGTCACCGCCAAGGACCTGGTGGAGAAGGCGCACCAGGTGTGCCCGTACTCCAACGCCACGCGCGGCAACATCACGGTGGACCTGAGCGTCGTCTGAGTTCTCCGCCGCTCACCCGGTCGGCCCCGGTAAGGACCGCGCTCCCAGGAGCGCGGTCCTTACGGCTGTCCGGCCGTCCCCGGCTCGGACGGCGACGGCTGTCCGGCCGATTTCGGCTCCGACGGCGGGGCCAGCAGCGCCAGGAAGTCGCGGAAGGCCGCCGACATGTCGACCGCGCCGGGGTCGAGGAGCCACTGCACCTGGAGGCCGTCCATCACCGCCGCCAGCAAGGTGGCCGCCCGCTCGGGGGTGAGGCCGCCCGGCAGCCGGTCGCCGTACTCGGCGCGCAGCGCCTGCGCGCCGCCCTCGCGGACCCGCGCGTAGCGCTCGCGGAAATACTCCTGCGCCGGGTGCCCCTCGGTGACGCTGTCGCCGACCAGCACGGTGAACGCCTGGACGATGCCGGGCCTGGTCGCGTTGTACTCGACCAGCTCCGCCACCACCTCCAGCGGCCACGACCGGCCGTGCAGCGCCGCCGACGCCATGTCCCACTGGTCGCGCGCCTCCAGCACGGACACCAACAGGGCGTCCTTGGTGGGGAAGTAGTGCATCAGCCCCTGCTGCGTCAGCCCCACCCGCTCGGCCACCGCCACCAATGTGGCACCCCGGTAGCCGCGCTCGGCGATCACCTCCGTCGCGGCCTGGATGATCTCCGCCCGCCGGTCGCCCCGCCGTTCACTCCTGGTTCCCGCCACGCCACCCCGCCCCCTTCCCCTGCCGCTCGGGAGCCTTTGCCGCTCGGGAGCCTACAAGATTACGAAATGGCATCTATCCCTACCGTACGACAGGTAGCGTGGGCGCGGTGGGACGGGAGCGGTACGGGACAGGCGGAAGGGGACGGAAGATGACGGCGATCAGCGGGGCGGCGGCCGGAGCAGGGGACGAGGGCGTACGCGCGGACGCGCGCGGGGACGCGGAGCGCGAGCGGGCGGTCGACGCGGCGCTCGGCAAGCTCGACCTCGACGCCAAGACGCGGCTGCTGGCGGGCCAGGACATGTGGACGCTGCCCGCGCTGCCGCAGATCGGCCTCGGCTCGCTGGTGATGTCCGACGGCCCGATCGGCGTACGCGGCAAGCGCTGGACGGCGGGCGACCCGTCGACCGCGCTGCCCAGCCCCACCGCGCTCGCCGCGTCCTGGGACCCCGAACTGGCCCGCCGCGCAGGACGGTTGCTCGCCCAGGAGGCGCATCGCAAGGGCGTCCACGTCCTGCTCGCGCCGACCGTCAACCTGCACAGGTCGCCGCTGGGCGGACGGCACTTCGAGGCGTACAGCGAGGACCCGTATCTCACCGGCGCCATCGGCACCGGTTATGTGCGCGGCGTCCAGGACGGCGGAGTCGGCGTCACCGTCAAGCACTTCGTCGGCAACGACGCGGAGACCGAGCGCTTCACCGTCGACAACCGGATCGCGCCCCGGCCGCTGCGCGAGCTGTACCTCGCGCCCTTCGAGGCGATCGTCGCGGGCGCCCGCCCCTGGGGCGTCATGGCCGCCTACAACGCCGTCAACGGCACGACGATGACCGAGCACGACCCGCTGGTCAACGGCGTGCTGCGCGGCGAGTGGGGCTTCGACGGCGTCGTCGTCTCCGACTGGCTGGCCGCCCGCGACACCGTCGGCGCGCTCCTGGGCGGCCTCGACATCGCCATGCCGGGACCGGTCACCGTCTACGGCGAGGCGCTGGCCGCCGCCGTACGCGCGGGGGCCGTCGAGGAGGCGGCCGTCGACACCGCCGCCCGCCGGGTCCTGCTGCTCGCCGCCCGCACCGGCCTGCTGGAGGGCGCGCCGCCCGCCGTCGCCGTGGCCGACCGGCCCGCCCCGGCCGACGGCGACGCGCTGGCCCGCGAGATCGCCCGCCGCGGCTTCGTGCTCGTACGCAACGAGGTACGCGGCAACGCGCCCGTGCTGCCGCTCGCGCCGACCCCGCTCGGAGGCGGCATCGCCCTCATCGGCGCCGCCGCCCGCGACCCGCGCGTCCTGGGCGGCGGCTCCGCGCAGGTCTTCCCCGACCACGTCGTCTCGCCGCTCGACGGCCTGCGGGCCGCGCTGCACGCGGGCGTCGCCCTCAGCCACAGCGTCGGCGCCGACCCCACCGAGGAACTGCCCGTCGCCGGACCCGGATTCGCCCTCACCGCCGTCGCCCGCGACGAACACGGAGCCGAACTGGGCTCGGAGGAGCTGCCCAACGGCCAGCTCCAGTGGCTCGGCGAACTGCCGGAAGGCGTCGCGTACGACGCGCTGCACACCGTCGAGACCCGCGGCTGGTTCACCCCGCGGGTCAGCGGCGCGCACCGCTTCGGCACCCGCGGCACCGGCGGCTTCACCCTGACCGTCGGCGGACACGTGCTGTTCGACGGCGTCGAGGGCAGCGAGCACGAGGACCCGTTCGAGGCGTTCCTCGGCACGCCCGCCGAGCACGGGACCGTCGAACTGGCGGCGGGGGAGCGGGTCGAGATCAGCCTCGTGCACGCCGTGCCCAAGAGCGTCGAACTCCCCATCCTTGCTGTTGGGTTCGCTCTGCTGCACGGCGAACCGGCCCGCGACCCGGAGGAGTTGCTGGCCGAGGCCGTCGAGACCGCGCGGGCCGCGCACACCGCCGTCGTCGTGGTCGCCACCACGGAACGCGTCGAGTCCGAGGGCTTCGACCGGCGCGATCTGCGGCTGCCCGGCCGCCAGGACGAACTCGTCGCCCGCGTCGCCGCCGTCAATCCACGGACCGTGGTCGTGGTCAACTCCGGCTCCCCGGTGGAGCTTCCGTGGCGGGAGGACGTGGCCGCCGTACTCCTCGGCTGGTTCCCCGGGCAGGAGGCCGGGGCCGCCCTCGCCGATGTCCTGCTCGGCGTGGAGGAGCCGGGCGGGCGGCTGCCCACGACCTGGCCGGTACGGCTCGCCGACGCGCCCGTCAGCCGGGTCACGCCGCAGGACGGCGTACTCGCCTACGACGAAGGGGTGTTCATCGGGTACCGCGCGTGGGAGCGGCAGGCCGTCGCGCCCGCCTATCCCTTCGGGCACGGGCTCGGGTACACCGACTGGGAGTACGAGTCGCTGGTCGTCGCCGAGAGTTCGGAGCCGGACGTGCTGGTCACCGCGACCGTGCGGGTGCGGAACGCCGGGGCGCGGGCCGGACGTGAGGTCGTCCAGCTCTACCTCGACGGGGCGTCGTCCGAGGGGGCGACCTCGGACGTCGCGCGGCCCGGGCGGTGGCTGGCCGGATTCGCTTCCGTCGCCGCCGAGGCGGGGGAGGCCGTCGAGGTGACCGTCCGGGTGCCCCGGCGGGCCGCCGAGGTCTGGGACGAGGACGCCGCCGCGTGGCGGCTCGTGCCCGGTGCCTACGCCGTGGTCGCCGGCCGCTCCATCGCCTCGCCCCGCCTCACGGCCCCACTCTCCGTCCCCGCCCCCTGACCCCGCCCCCGTTTCCCCCGCCTTCGGCGGGGGGACCCCCACCCGTGCAGGCGGGCAATTCGGCTGCCGGCCTCCCGGCGGGGGTCCCCACCGTCGCCGACCGCGCGCCGTGCGATCCGAGGTTCGGCGGATGGCCGTCCCGCACGGATCTCGCGTCCGGCGACCGCGCGCCGTGCGGTTCGGGCAACGGCCAACGGCAGCCCCGCAGGGGCTCTCGTTGTTGACGACCGGGCACCGTGCGGTCCGAGAACCGGCGGTTGGCCGCCTCGCAGGGATCTCGCCTTCGGTGACGGCGGTCCGTGCGGTTCGGGCTACGGCCAACGGCCGCCCCGCAGGGGCCCCCACCGTTGGCGACCGCGCGCCGCGCGATCCGAGATTCGGCGGATGGCCGTCCCGCAGGGATCTCGCGTCCGGCGACCGCGCGCCGTGCGGTTCGGGTACCGGCGCGGATGGCCGCCCCGCAGGGGATCTGGCCTTCGGCGAAGGCGAGTTGGGCGCTGGGCGTGGTGGCTGGCGGGCGGGTTGGGCCGAAGGGTGACCCGGCGGCGGGTGCCGCGTCGCGCTCGTATGCCTCTCGGCGGCGGCCGACGTGCTTGTCCTCTAAGCTCCGCGCATGCGGGAGATCTGGGGTGGAGTGCGGCTGCTGTATCTGGGCCAGAAGTGGGCCGCAGGCCACGGGCGGGAGTGGCGGCTGGGGATGGTGCCCGCGCTGATCACGTTGGTCGGGTACGCGGCGGCGCTCGTGGCGCTGCTGGTGTGGACGGACGACCTGGTCGCGTGGGCGACGCCCTTTGCGGATCACTGGGCGTCGCCGTGGTCCGGGGCGTTCCGGGGGCTGTTGGACGCGGTCGTGGTCGGGGGCGGGCTGCTGCTGGCGGTGATCTCGTTCACGGCGGTGACGCTGCTGGTCGGGCAGCCGTTCTACGAGACGGTCGCGGCGCGCGTGGACCGGGCCGAGGGCGGGGCGCCCGAGGGGCCCGAGCTGGGGCTGTGGCGGGAGTTGTGGGTCTCGACGGTGGACAGCGTCCGGGTCCTGGTGCGCGTCGCGGCCTTCGGGATCGTGCTGTTCGCGCTCGGCTTCGTGCCGGTCCTCGGCCAGACCGTAGTGCCCGCCGTCGGCTTCTGCGTCTCCGGCTTCTTCCTCACCCTGGAACTCGCCGCGGTCGCGATGCAGCGCCGCGACGTACCGCTGCGCGAACGCATCCGCGTCCTGCGCGCCCGGCTGCCGCTGGTCCTCGGCTTCGGCGTGCCGCTCGTCCTGGCCTTCCTCGTTCCGCTGGTGGCGGTCTTCCTGATGCCCGGTGCCGTCGCGGGCGCGACGCTGCTGGCCAGGGAAGTGCTGCCGCCGGGCGAGCCCGCCGAGGAGGGCCGGCCCGACGACTGAGGGCCGCCCCCCGCACCGTCCCCGGCCCCGCCGCCGAAAAGGCCGGATCCCTCCGCGAAATGACCGGTTCTGCCCCTACTCCGGACTCGCGCCGAAGGCGACTCGGGCCAGAATCCTGGCCAGTTGGGCCTGCCCCCGCTCGTTGGGGTGGAACCAGTCCCAGCGGCTCAGGTCGTCCGTGCCGAACGGGTACGCGAAGACCGCGCCGCCGTCGTAGCGGCAGCGCTCGTACTGTCCGCAGACCTGCCCGAGCACCTTGTTGTACGCGATCACGCGGTCCCGTACGGTGTCGCGGCGCTGTTCGGCCGCCGCGCTGTGCGAGTCCGCGTCGCGCAGCATCGAGGGGCACAGGCCGAGCTTCCAGACCTGCTTGCCCAGGACGTTGGTCCGCCCGACCGACCACAGCCGCTTGAGGTCGGGGATGCTGGCCACCAGCACCTGCGTTCCGGGCAGCACGCGGTGCAGATACGACAGCGCGCGGGCGAAGTCGGCCCGGAAGTCGGCGATCGAGGTCATCGCGGCGGCGGTGGCGGTGCACGCGTCGTTCGCGCCGATCAGCACGGTGACCATGGCGGGCCGGTGGGCCGCCGCGGCCTCGGCCTGGGCGGGCAGGTCCGCGACCAGGGCGCCGGACTGGGCGAGATTCCAGCTCCTGGTGGCGGGCACGGTCGCGGCCAGCCGGTGCGTCACGCTGTCGACCTTGTCGCGGTCGCCGGTGGACCACGACACGTCGGGGCAGTCTGACAGCGGCGAACAGGCGTCGAAACCGCGGGTGATGGAGTCACCGAGCGCGGCCACCGACGGCGGACGGACGTTCCAGGGGCGGGTCGGCGAGGGCTTCGGGGACGGGTCGCGCGGCCCCGAAGCGGAATGCGAGGTGTGTGCGGAGGGTTCACCCCGACCGCCGTCGGGCGGAGACCCGCTGACGGTGCATCCGCCCAGGAGAACGGCCCCTACGGCCAGTGCGAGGCCACGGCGCAGCATCGGTCGCATCCGGTGCTCCCTCCGACGAGTGGGTGACATCTCGTACCAGCACGACGGTACGTGACTCCCTCAAGGACGCCGCACGGTAGCTTTTTCCCTGACACCCGGGCGAAAAGACGGGAGATCGGCGACTGCCGGGCGTCAAACGTAGATTGTTGTCCTGATTGTGGTGAATAGTGCAGAATGTCTAATGTTGCCCCGAGAGCAGCCAGTTCGGGTGTGAGGCCGCTGGGGAAGGCGAACCTCGTCCCACACTGGAGGTACCGGTGACGACACGTGGAGTTCTGTACGTGCACGCCGCACCGCGCGCGCTCTGCCCACACGTCGAATGGGCCGTCGCGGGCGTCCTAGGCGTGCGCGTCACACTGGACTGGATCCGGCAGCCCGCCTCGCCGGGTACCTGGCGCGCCGAATTCTCCTGGCAGGGAGAGCCCGGCACCGCGTCCAAACTGGCGTCCGCGCTGCGCGGCTGGCACCAACTGCGCTTCGAGGTCACGGCGGAGCCCTGCGCGACCGCCGAGGGCGAGCGCTACAGCGCCACCCCCGAGCTGGGCATCTTCCACGCCGTCATCGGCATGCACGGCGACATCCTGATCCCCGAGGACCGGCTGCGCGCCGCGATGCAGCGCGCCCGCATGGGCGAGGCCGACCTGGAGAGCGAGCTGTCCGGGCTGCTCGGCAAGCCCTGGGACGACGAGTTGGAGCCCTTCCGCTACGCGGGCGAGGGCGCCCCCGTCCGCTGGCTCCACCAAGTGGTCTAATCCCGTCGGCGGTACGTCGGCGCCCCGAGCGGGGTCGCGCGGCATAGCCTGCCGGTATGTCCGACACTCTCACCGTCGCGGTCCTCGGCACCGGAATCATGGGCGCCGGGATGGCCCGCAATCTGTCCGCCGCCGGGCACGAGGTCCGTGCCTGGAACCGCACCCGCTCCCGCGCCCAGCCGCTCGAAGCCGACGGCATCCGCGTCACCGACGACCCGGCCGACGCCGTACGCGACGCCGACGCCGTGATCACCATGCTCTTCGACGGGCCCTCCGTCCTGGAGGTGATGCACGCCGCCGCGCCCGCCCTGCGCGAGGGCGTCGTATGGGTCCAGAGCAGCACCGTGGGGCCCGACGCGCTGGCCGAACTGGGCGCGCTGGCGGCCGAGACCGGGGCGCACTTCCTCGACGCGCCCGTCCTCGGCACCCGGCCGGTCGCCGAAGCCGGGGAGCTGACCGTACTGGCCGCGGGCCCCGCCGCCGCCCGCCCGGTCGCGGAACGGGTCTTCGACGCGGTCGGCCGCACCACCATCTGGCTCGGCGACGACGGTACGGCCGGGGCCGCCAGCAGCCTCAAGCTCGTCCTCAACACCTGGGTGCTGGCCGTCACCCACGGCACCGCCGAAGTCATGGCGCTTGCCAAGGGGCTCGGCGTCGACCGCGACCACATCCTCGAAGCCATCGGGGGCGGCCCCCTCGACCTGCCCTACCTCCGCGCCAAGTCCGCCGTCATCCTCAGCGGCGACTTCGCCCCCAACTTCACCGTGGACGCCGCCGCCAAGGACGCCGGACTCATCCTCGGCGCCGCCGACCGGCACGGCATCCGCCTCGACCTCACCGCCGCCGGGGCCGACCGCTTCCACCGCGCCTCCGCCCAGGGCCACGGCGACGAGGACATGGCCGCCTCGTACTTCGCGAGCTTCTCCGACGCCGACCCCGAAGCGAAGTAGCGCCCCTCTTTTTTTGCCGCCGTCTCGCCTCCGGGCGCTTGGATCCGCCCTGTGGCTCGCCGGCTACCGGCGGGCCCCGCCGCGCCAGTGCGCCCGGCGGTCCGACCTCACGCGTGTGCCCCTGCCGGACCGATCGGCAGGGGCACACGCGTCACAGCTCAGCGGGCAGCGCCTCAGCGGTTCCAGGAACGGAGCGCCAGCACCACGTTGTGGCCGCCGAAGCCGAAGGAGTCGTTGAGGGCGGCGATGGTGCCCTCGGGCAGCGGGCGGGCCTCGGCGCGGACGATGTCGGCGTCGGCCTCCGGGTCCGGGTCGTTGAGGTTGATCGTCGGCGGGGCGATGCGGTGGTACAGCGCGAGAACGGTCGCGACCGTCTCGATACCGCCCGCGCCGCCCAGCAGGTGACCGGTCATGGACTTGGTGGCGGAGATCGCCATGTGGTCCACGTCGTCGCCGAAGACCTGGCGCAGCGCCTTGATCTCCGCGACGTCACCCTGCGGGGTCGAGGTCGCGTGCGCGTTGACGTGCACGATCTCGGCCGGCTTCAGGTCGGAGTTGTGCAGCAGATTGGTCAGCGCGGCGGCGATGCCACGGCCCGACGGCTCCGGCTGGGTGATGTGGTGCGCGTCGGCCGAGATGCCCTGGCCGACCGCCTCGCAGTACACCCGGGCACCGCGCGCGGTGGCGTGCTCCTCGGACTCCAGGATGATCACGCCCGCGCCCTCACCGAGGACGAAGCCGTCCCGCCCGGAGTCGTACGGCCGCGACGCGCCCTGCGGGTCGTCGTTGTTCTTGGACATCGCCATCATGTTGCCGAAGGCGACGATGGGCAGCGGGTGGATGGCCGCCTCGGTACCGCCCGCGACGACCACGTCGGCACGGCCGGTGCGGATCATCTCGATGGCGTAACCGATGGCCTCCGCGCCCGAGGCGCAGGCGCTGACCGGGGTGTGCACACCGGCCCGCGCGTTGACCTCGATGCCGACGTTCGCCGACGGGCTGTTCGGCATGAGCATCGGCACGGTGTGCGGGGAGACCTTGCGGACGCCCTGCTCCTTGAGCACGTCGTACTGGCCGAGGAGCGTGGTCACGCCGCCGATGCCGGAGGCGACGACCGTACCGAGCCGGTCGGGGTCGACCGCCGGGTCCTCGCCCGCCTTCGCGGTGAAGCCCGCGTCCGCCCACGCCTCACGGGCCGCGATCAGCGCGAACTGCGCGCTGCGGTCCAGCTTGCGGGCCAGCGGGCGGGGCAGCACCTCACCCGGTTCGACGGCGATCTGCGCGGCGATCCGCACCGGCAGATCCGCCGCCCAGTCCTGGTCGAGCGTGCGGACGCCGGACCGGCCGGCCAGCAACGCCTCCCAGGTCGACGCGCTGTCGCCACCCAGCGGTGTGGTTGCTCCGATACCGGTGACGACCACGGTGCGATTGGTCGGACTCACAGGAATTGTCTCTCCACGTCTAGAAGGGCGGGCGACAGTCGCGTCGTCCCGGTAGGGCTTTCTGGCGGGCGGGGCCCGGTCAGACCTGGGCGGCCAGGATGTAGTCGACGGCGTTGCCGACGGTCTTGAGGTTCTTGACGTCGTCGTCCGGGATCTTCACACCGAACTGCTCCTCGGCCGCCACGACGACCTCGACCATGGACAGCGAGTCGACGTCCAGGTCGTCGGTGAAGGACTTGTCGAGCTGGACGTCCTCCTGCGGGATACCGGCGATCTCGTTGACGATGTCGGCGAGACCGCTGACGATCTCTTCCTTGGTGGCTGCCATTGACGGCGCTCCTTGATGTGTTGCTGGGTGAGCGGCGTGCGGGACTGCGGCGCCGCGAGGGTGTGTGTGACTAAGGGAGAGTAACCACAGTTGCCGCGTAGACCAGACCCGCCCCGAAGCCGATGACCAGCGCGGTGTCGCCGCTCTTGGACTTGCCCGTGGCGAGCAGCCGTTCCATCGCGAGCGGGATCGAGGCGGCCGAGGTGTTGCCCGTGGTCTCCACGTCACGGGCGACCGCGACGTGGTCCGGCAGCTTCAGAGCCTTGATCATCGAGTCGATGATCCGCATGTTCGCCTGGTGCGGGATGAACGCGTCGAGCTGGTCGGCGGTGATCCCGGCGGCGTCCAGCGCCTCCTGGGCGACCTTGGCCATCTCGAACACGGCCCACCGGAAGACCGACTGGCCCTCCTGCGTGATCGCCGGAAAACGGACTTCCCCGGCGGGCGTGTCCCGGTAGACCTCCCAGGAGACGGTCTGCTTGATCGTCTCGGACTTCTCGCCGTCGGAACCCCACACCGTGGGACCTATGGCGGGTACGTCCGAAGGGCCGACGATGACCGCGCCCGCGCCGTCGCCGAACAGGAAGGCCGTGGCACGGTCCTCCTTGTCGGTGAGGTCGCTGAGCCGCTCCACGCCGATCACCAGGACGTGCTTGGCGGTGCCGTCGGTGACCATGCCCTTGGCCAGCGTCAGGCCGTAGGTGAAGCCCGCGCAGCCCGCCGAGATGTCGAAGGCGGGCGGCATGCCCGCGCCGATCCGGTGGGCAATTTCGGTCGCGATGGCGGGGGTCTGCTTGAAGTGCGAGACGGTGGCGACGATCACGCCGTCGATGTCGGACGCGCTGATCCCGGCGTCCGCGATGGCCTTGCCGCCCGCGGCCAGCGACATCTCGGCGACGGTCTCGTCCGGACCCGCCCAGTGCCGGGTGGCGATCCCGGACCGGGACCTGATCCACTCGTCCGTCGAGTCGATGTGCTCCAGAATGACCTCGTTGGGCACCACGCGGGTCGGCCGGTAGCCGCCGACACCGAGGATCCGCGCGTACGGCGCGCCCTTGCTCGGCCTGATCTTCGCTGTCATCTCTGCACGGCTCCTATTCGGCTGCGTCTACGGCTTCGGCGGGGGTGCCGTATTCGGCGACGAGGGCGCGGGCCGCTTCCAGATCGTCCGGCGTCTTCAGCGCGAGGGTTCGCACCCCGGGCAGCGCCCGCTTGGCGAGGCCGACGAGCGTGCCACCGGGCGATACCTCGATCATCGCAGTGACGCCGCGTTCCTTGAAGGTCTCCATGCACAGATCCCACCGAACCGGGTTGGACACCTGCGCGACGAGCCGCCGTACGATGTCCGCGCCGGACGCCACGAACCGGCCGTCGGCGTTCGACACATAGGGCAGCGCCGGGTCCGTGACGGCCAGCGAGGGCGCGAGCGCCTCCAGGGTCGCCACGGCCGGGGCCATGTGCTCGGTGTGGAAGGCGCCCGCCACCTTCAGCGCGATGACGCGGGCCTTCTCCGGCTTGTCCGCGGCCAGCGCCGCGAGCTGTGGCATGGTGCCGGCCGCCACGATCTGGCCGGCGCCGTTGATGTTCGCCGGGGTCAGACCGAGACCGGCGAGGTGGGCGAGGACCGTGTCCGGGTCGCCGCCGAGCACCGCGGACATGCCCGTCTCGGTGACCGCGGCGGCGTCCGCCATGGCCCGGCCGCGGGCCGCGACGAAGGTCATCGCGTCCTCGGCGGACAGCACCCCGGCCAGTACGGCCGCGGTGATCTCACCGACGCTGTGACCCGCCACCGCGTCCGGGGTCAGCGGGGAGGCCCCGCCGGTCAGTTCGCCCGCGGACAGCAGACCCGCGGCGACCAGCAGCGGCTGTGCCACCTTGGTGTCGCGGATCTCGTCCGCGTCCGCCTTCGTGCCGTAGTGGGCGAGGTCGAGGTTCGCCGCGGCGGACCAGCCGGACAGGCGGTCGGCGGCACCGGGGAGTTCGAGCCAGGGGGCCAGGAAGCCGGGCGTCTGCGCGCCCTGGCCGGGAGCGACGAGTACGAGCACCTTCACACTCTCTCTCGCGGACGGGGATGACCGCCCGTGGGGACAGGGACCAAGAACTGTCAGGCGATTTGTATGTGTCCAACAAAAGCTCAGTGCGTCCGGTCGGCGTCGGACAGTCGCCCCAGGATGAGCGCGATGCGCAGGGTGAACGCGGAGCGTACATCGGAGGGTGACCAGCCGGTGACATCGGTCACACGTCGGAGCCGGTAGCGAACGGTATTGGGGTGTACGAAGAGCATGCGGGCCGCACCTTCGAGGGACGACGCCTGCTCCAGATAGACACTCAGCGTCTCCAGCAGCGCCGAGCCCGCTTCCTCCAGCGGTCTGTAGATCTCCTCCACCAACTGTTCACGAGCGTAGCGGTCGCCCGCCATCGCCCGCTCCGGCAGCAGGTCGTCCGAGAGCACCGGGCGCGGCGCGTCCGGCCACGCCGCGCACGCCTTGAGTCCGGCCGCCGCCGCCTGCGCGGAACGCGTCGCCGTCAGCAGGTCGCCCACGACCGGGCCCGCGACGACCGGGCCCGCCGCGAACGGGCCGATCAGCGCCTTCGCCACCCGGATCGGGTCGTCGTCGCCGCCGGCGACCACGACCAGGCGCTCGCCGAGCACCCCGGTCAGCACCTGGAGCTTCGCGTGCCGGGAGGCCCGCCGGATGGCCTCGACCGTCAACTCGCTGTCCCCGGTGGGCGCGGTGCCGAGCACCACCACGATCTTGTCCGGCGAATTCCAGCCCAGCGCGGCGGCCCTGGACAGCACGCCCTCGTCCGCCTCGCCCGACAGCACCGCGTTGACCACCAGCGACTCCAGTCGCGCGTCCCACGCGCCGCGCGCCTCCGCGGCCTGCGCGTACACCTGCGCCGTCGCGAAGGCGATCTCCCGCGCGTACACCAGCAGCGCCTCGCGCAGTACGCCCTCGTCGCCCGGGGCGGCGACCTCGTCGATCGCCGCCTCCATCACCTCGATGGTGGTGCGCACCATCTCCACGGTCTGCCGCAGCGAGATCGCCCGGGTCAGCTCGCGCGGCGCCGTGCCGAACACGTCGGTGCTGATCGCCTGCGGCGCCTCGGGGTGCCGGAACCACTCCGTGAACGCGGCGATGCCGGCCTGGGCCACCAGGCCGATCCACGACCGGTTCTCCGGTGGCATCGCCCGGTACCACGGCAACTGCGCGTCCATCCGCGCGATGGCGTTCGCGGCGAGCCTTCCGGCGGATTTCTCCAGCCGCCGGAGCGTGGCGGCATGGCTGCCGCGGCCTGTCTCTGCGGGAGGTTGCGGGCTTTGCGAGGGCTCGGGCACGAGGACAAGCCTGCCTTATCCCCTGCGGGGCGCGCTCCAGGGGTACGGCGATCACCCCCACCGTCCTCGACCCGGCCCCGGTCCCGTACGTCCACCTTGCGCAGGACGTGGCTTTTAGGGGCGCGGGGAACTGCGCGACAAGCCCCCACCGGCGGGTGGTCCGGAGACAACCGAACTGCCCCGCCGGGGCGGGTGGTGACCTGCGGGAGCGCGGCGGCTGGCCGCGCAGTTCCTCCCCCAACCTCCGGCCGGGGGGTGCCCCCAGCGCCCCAGACGGGGCACAGGTCGTGCGGACAGCGGGCCCGCGCGGCGGCAGCCGCACGGGCAGGCCCACGGCCCGGCGGGGTGGGGTCTGGGTATCGTGGGGCGGTGATCGACGTGCGGCGGGCCGCGAGCAGGATGCGATCGGTGCCGGAGAAGGGCATCGTGACGCGGCACGCGTTCTCGTTCGGGGGTCACTACGACCCCGAGAACGTCCGGTTCGGCCTGCTGCTGGCGTGCAATGAGGAGAGCCTGGAACCGGCCGCGGGGTTCGGGGAACACCCGCACCGGGACACGGAGATCGTCACCTGGGTGGTGGAAGGCGAGCTGGAGCACCGGGACGAGGGCGGCGCGCCGCACCGCCTCGGCCCCGGCGGGCTCCAGCGGCTGAGCGCGGGCGGCGGCGTACGCCATGTCGAGCGCAACGCGGGCGGGACGCGGCTGACGTTCGTTCAGATGTGGCTGCACCCCGACACGTTCGGGGAGGCCCCGGCCTACGCGAGCGTGAGCGACCCGGCCCCGCCGGGCCCCGGTCTGACGCTGCTGGCCACGGGCGCCCCGGACGCGCCCCCGCGGGCGCTGCGGCTGCGGCAGCGCGCCGCCGCGCTGTACGTGGGCCGCCCGGTGACGGCGGACAGCGCGCCGCTGCCGTCGGCCCCGTACCGCTATGTGCATGTCGTCCGCGGCGGTGTGCGGCTCGGCGACGAGCTGCTGACGGCGGGGGACGCGGCCCGGATCACCGGCGCGGACGCGCTCACGGCGCGGTGCGAGGGCCCGGCGGAGTACCTGGTGTGGGAGATGCACGCCGAGCCGTCGTACGGCTGACCGCCCTAGCGCAGCTCGGTGAGGACGGCGTCGGTGAAGCGCGGCCACAGCGGCACCGCCCACTCCCCGAAGTCGCGGTCGGTGAGCGCGACGCAGGCGGCTCCGGCGACCGGGTCGACCCACAGGAAGGTGCCGGACTGGCCGAAGTGGCCGAAGGTCGCGGGGGAGGAGAGGGCTCCGGTCCAGTGCGGGGACTTGGCGGCGCGGATCTCGTAGCCCAGGCCCCAGTCGTTGGGATTCTGGTGGCCGTAGCCCGGCAGGACGCCCTTGAGGCCGGGGAAGACCACCGAGGTGGCGGTGGCCACGGTGGAGGGGTGCAGCAGCCGCGGGGCCTGGAGCTCGGCGGCGAAACGGACGAGGTCGTCGACGGTGGAGACACCGTCGGCGGCGGGGGAGCCCGCGCCGGACAGGCCGGTGGCGGTCATGCCCAGCGGTTCGAGCACGGCCTGCCGCAGATACTCCGCGAAGGGGATGCCCGCGGCCTTGGCCAGGTGCTCGCCGAGCACGTCGAAGCCCGCGTTGGAGTACAGCCGCCGGGTGCCGGGCGGCGCCGTCACCCGGTCCTCGTCGAAGGCGAGCCCGGACGCGTGCGCGAGCAGGTGCCGCACGGTGGAGCCCTCGGGACCCGCCGGGTCGTCCAGTTCGAAGACGCCCTCCTCGTACGCCACCAGCGCCGCGTACGCGGTCAGCGGCTTGGTGACCGAGGCGAGCCGGAACCGCTGTCCCGTCGCCCCGTGCGACCCGGCCACCGTCCCGTCCTGCCGCACCACGGCCGCCGCCGCGTTCGTCACCGGCCACTGCTCGATCAGGCGCAAGCTCTCCATGCGTGCGAGCTTAAAGCGTGTCCGTGCCGCGCTTCGGGGCGGGACCGGAGGGAGGCCGGGGCGGGGCAGGAGCGGGACCGGAGCGGGCCCGGCGCGCGGAGCCCACTTGCTTGGAGTGCACTCCAAGGTCTTAGCGTGGAGGGTATGACGGTCGTGCAGGTGGCGAAGAGCAAACCGAGTAATACGACGAGCTGCGCGGATGACGACGGGCACCTGCGGCCCGACGGCCAGGACCAGTACACGATCAGCGAGGTGGCCGCCTTCACCGGCCTCAGCGCGCACACCCTGCGCTGGTACGAGCGGATCGGCCTGATGCCGCACGTGGACCGCTCGCACACCGGCCAGCGCCGGTTCACCAACCGCGATCTGGACTGGCTGGCCTTCGTCGGCAAGCTGCGGCTGACCGGGATGCCGGTCGCCGACATGGTCCGGTACGCCGAGCTGGTGCGCAGCGGCGACCACACGTTCCCCGACCGGCAGGCGCTGCTGGAGTCCACCCGGCTGGACGTGCTCCAGCGGATCGCCGAGCTCCAGGACACCCTGACGGTCCTCGACTTCAAGATCAGCACGTACGCGTGCTCCACCGTGCAGGACCCCGCGCCGCGGACCCCCGCCGTGCGGCACCCCGCAGCGCAGGAAAGGACAGGCGCCTGATGAGCGACGACACCTCACGTATCGCCACCACGACCCTCGGCACCGAAGGACCCGCGGTCGGTGTCCAGGGGCTGGGCTGCATGGGCATGAGCGAGTTCTACGGCGACACCGACGAGGCCGCGGCCCGCGAGACGCTGGAGACGGCGCTGGGCGTCGGCGTCACCCTCTACGACACCGCCGACATGTACGGGATCGGCGACAACGAGGAGTTCCTGGCCCCCTTCGTCAAGGCGCACCGCGACGAGATCGTCCTGGCGACGAAGTTCGCCAACGAGCGCAAGCGCGACGACTCCTCGTACCGGGCGATCCGCAACGACCCGCCGTACATCCGGCAGGCCGTCGAGGGCAGCCTGCGCCGCCTCGGCACGGACGTCATCGACCTGTACTACATGCACCGGCGCGACCCGGCGGTCCCGCTGAGCGAGTCGGTCGGCGCGATGGGCGAGCTGGTCACGGAGGGCAAGGTCCGCTGGCTGGGGCTGTCCGAGGTGACCGGCGCGGAGCTGCGCGAGGCGCACGCGGTGCACCCGATCAGCGCGATCCAGTCGGAGTGGTCGCTGTTCAGCCGGGACGTGGAGCAGTCCGCGGTCGGCGCGGCGGCCGAACTGGGCATCGCCTTCGTGCCGTACTCGCCGCTCGGCCGCGGCTTCCTGACCGGTTCGTTCACCGACGCGGCCACCGAGCTGGGCAGCGGCGACTTCCGGCAGAGCCAGCCGCGCTTCACCGGCGAGAACGCCCGGCGCAACGCGGACCTGCTGGCCCCGGTCCGCGCCGTCGCCGAGGCGCACGGCGCGACCCTCGGCCAGATCGCGCTGGCCTGGGTGCAGCAGCGCGCCGCCGTGCACGGCCTGCCGGTGGTGCCGATCCCGGGCACCCGCAAGTCCGCCCGCGTGCTGGAGAACACCGCGGCCACCCGGATCACGCTCACCCCGGCCGAGCTGGAGCTGCTCGAACCGATCGCCGCGCAGGTGGCGGGCGACCGCTACCCGGACATGAGCAGTACGTCGGCGGCGCGCGAGTAGCCGTACGGATTCAGCCACACACGGCGCTACACGGCGCCACCCGCCCGCGTACGACCGCGCCCTACGGCTGCGGCCGTACGCGGGCGGACTTGATCGCGGCGAGCACCGCCGCGGCGAAGGGCAGCGACTCGTGCACGGGCCCGTAGCCGAGGCCGAAGACGACGGCGGCCGGGTCCTGGTCGGCCTCGCCGGGCTGCTCCTGCCGGTCGGCGTCGCGGCGCAGCAGCCGCAGATGGCCGTGGAGGAGTTCGGGCGAGCGCCAGTCGAGGCCGCTGAGCTGTTCCACCGGGAAGCTCTGGTCGCCCGCTTTCCACTTCGCGGACGACGCGCCCGTCCAGAACCAGCGGAAACTGACGGTGCGGCCGTCGAACAGCGCCTTCGCGTCGTACGCCTTGAAGGAGCGCGGCGCCGCAGGTGGGGCCACGAGGAAACGTTCCGCCGGGCCGTCGTCGAGGCTGTGCCGCACCTGGGGGCCGAGCAGGGGGCGCAGCTCGTCCCGGTAGTACTCCGCGAGCGTGCGCGACTGCGCGGGCAGCACCAGACGGTACGGGTCCGCGCTCTCCTTGAGCTGGCCGCCGGCCGCCTCGATCACCGGATCGGCGCCGGGCCTGGGCAGCGCCCGCAGGACGACGGTGCCGCGCCGCCCGTCCAGCAGTTCGATCCCGTCCAGCGCCTCATGCGGAATCCGGCGTTCCCCGAGGGCCTGGAGAAACCTCACGCCCCGTACGCCTCTGCTGTACCGGATCACCACCGCTTCTGGTTCGAACTCCCATTCAGCGTTGTTTCCGGCCAGCACATCACCCATACGGGCCATCGTAAGCGGCCTCCCGCTTGGCGGTACCCCGTCAGGAACTACGCGCGTCCCGCGGCCTCGTCGAACTCCTTGACCAGGCGGCGCGGAGCCGTGCGGCGCCAGGCCTCGGTGAGGAGTTCCGCGAGCTCGTCCGGGTCGACGGAGTCCAGGGCGGCGCGCACCCAGCCGAAGCGGCCGACGTAGGGGGCGGGCGAGAAGGTGCCGGGGTCGGCGGCGATCAGCTCGGTCTGATCCTCCTTGGACGCCTTCAGCGACACATGGGCGCCGTCGGGGTTGCCCATGGCGAAGATCTTCTCGCCGACCCGGAAGGTGTGCTCGCTGCCCCAGGTGATCTGCCGGTGCGCCCGCGGCAGCGCCAGGGCGCTGTCCGCGAACTCCTCGAAGGTGGCCATGCGGCCAGCGTAGGGCGGCCCTGTGACAGCGCGCCCCCGCAGCCGGCCCCCGGACGAGCCGAGGCCCGGCCCGGCCCTCAGGCGAGCCCCGAGGTGCAGCCCTCGTCCGCGTCCTGGCAGGCGACCGCCGCGTAGTTGCCCAGGGCGATCTGCGTGAAGTTGGCCAGGCTGGTGGTGCCGGGCGCGAAGTAGCCGGGGTGCCCGCTGGCTCCGGCGGCGCTGATCACCCGGGCGCCGAAGGAGTCGTTGACCGGGTCGGCGCCGTGGCCGAGCCCGGCGATCTCCAGGTGCGGCACATCGCTGATCCAGTCGGAACTGTCCCGCGCCGCCCACACGTGCGCCGACGTGTGGAGCTGCGAGGCGCGCTGCACGCGCATGCCGGGACTGCCGAAGACCGTGATGTCGGAGACCGAGCGGCCCGGCAGGTCGGGGGCGGCCACCCCGCACAGCACCGAGCCGTAGGAGTGGCAGAAGAGCGACACCTCGGCGTGCTGCGGCAAGGCGCTGAGCAGCGCGTTCAGCCGGGTGGCGCCGCGCTCGGCCATGTTGCCCGTCGAGGCGTCCAGGCCGAGCCCCGTCGGCGTGGTGTAGTCCGCCCACGCGATCACGGCCGTCCGCACGCCGGGGTCGGCGGCGCGCTCCGCGTCGTACAGCGCCGTCGCCATGCCGACCGGGGCCGCGTACGACTTGGTGGCGCGCTCGAACGTGAGCAGGTTGGTGTCGACGCCGGGGACGACGACGGAGACCCGCTTGGCGGCCTTCAGGTCGCCGAAGACCTCCGCGACCCGGCCGGAGCCCGTCGGGTCGAAGGAGAGGATCTGCCGGTGGCCGCTGAGCAGCGAGGTGTAGCGCGCGGCCCGCCGCGCCGCGTCGATCCGGCCCGCCACGGTGAACTGGTCGCTGTGCGAGCGCGCGGTCTCCGCGGTGCGGGCCTGCTCGATGGCCGCGTGGTTGGCCCGGTAGCGCAAGGTGAGCGGCGCGCCGTTGAGATTGCCGACGATCAGCGGGTACCGCTCGGTGAGCGCGAGCCGCTGGCCGCCGGTGAGCGACGCGAAGAAGCGCGCGATCGTCCGGGCGCCGCTGTCGGGGTCCGGCAGCTTGTGCGAGGCGATGGTGCCGTGCCGCCAGGACGACAGGGCGGCGGCCCGCGGGTCGCCGGCCCCGCCGGGGCGCAGCGCCGTCCAGCCGGTGGTCGCCAGCATGATGAAGACGACCGACAGGGCCAGCAGGGCGCGGATCGACATGGGGCTCAGTCGCGCTTCGAGAAGGCTCACTCGCAGATGCCTCGCGGATTCGTCCCGGGTTCAACCGGGCAGCGGGGATATGGGGGCGGGAGGTGGGGCGTCAGGTGCTGTGGGGCAGTACGTGCGGACAACGGCGTCCCTGGGCGCGGCTCCGCGGTCCAGCGTAGAAGACCCGGACGGGTGGCCGGGTCAAGGGTGAGTCAGATCACGTTTGGAAACGGAATGATCTGACCGGAGGTTACGCGGCTGCCGCCAGTCGGACGCACCCCCGGTTCCCGGCGCCCGCCGGAAGGCACTCACAAGGCGATACGCGGCCGGTAGGCGGCCTCCGCGCGGCATAGCGGTGCCCGCAGCGGGCAATCGAACCGGCAGGACCCGAGGACGGGACCCCGAGGAGGGAACCATGGCTCGACGTTTCGCCACGACCGAACGCTCCCGCGGCACCCGAGTCGAAGTGGAGCGCACCGGCGGCAGGCTCGGCATCATCGGAGTCATCAGCGCGGTCGTGGGCTTCTTCGTCCTGGGCATCGTGTTCGGCCCCGTGGCGGTCGTCTGCGGCTGGCTCGCGATGGGCCGCCGCTGGAGCGGCCGCAAACCCCTGCTGGCCCTGATCGCGCTGTTCCTCGGCGCGCTCGACACACTCATCGCGCTGCTCTACGTGGCCCAGTAGCCCCGCCCGCGCCGCGCGGGCGTACGAACGGCCTCCGGGCCGAGAGGGAGAGCCCTCTCGGCCCGGAGGCCGTTGTCGTGCGGAGCCCGGGCGAACCCGAGGCGGAGCCGAACTACGCGTCGCCGCCCGCCGCGCCCGGGTCGGCCGAGGCCACGTCCAGGAGCTGGTAGCGGTCGACGGCCTGCTTCAGCACGGACCGGTCGACCTTGCCGTCGCGGGCCAGCTCGGTGAGGACCGCCAGGACCACCGACTGCGCGTCGATGTGGAAGAAGCGACGGGCCGCGCCACGGGTGTCCGCGAAGCCGAAGCCGTCCGCGCCCAGCGAGGAGTACGTGCCGGGCACCCAGCGCGAGATCTGGTCGGGCACCGCCCGCATCCAGTCCGAGACGGCCACGAACGGCCCCTCGGCCCCGGACAGCTTGCGCGTCACGTACGGCACGCGCTGCTCCTCCTCCGGGTGCAGCAGATTGTGCTCCTCGATCGCGACGGCCTCGCGCCGCAGCTCGTTCCAGGACGTCGCGGACCATACGTCGGCCCGTACGTTCCAGTCCTCGGCGAGGATGCGCTGCGCCTCGACCGCCCACGGCACCGCCACACCCGACGCCATGATCTGCGCGGGGATCGTACCGGCCTCGCCGGTCTTGAAGCGGTAGATGCCCTTGAGGATGCCGTCCACGTCGACGTCCGCGGGCTCGGCCGGGTGCTGGATCGGCTCGTTGTAGACGGTGAGGTAGTAGAAGACGTCCTCGCCCGGCTTGCCGTCCGCGGTCTCGCCGTACATCCGGCGCAGACCGTCCTGCACGATGTGCGCGATCTCGTAGCCGAAGGCGGGGTCGTACGCGACGCAGCCGGGGTTGGTGGAGGCCAGGAGCTGCGAGTGGCCGTCCGCGTGCTGGAGGCCCTCGCCGGTCAGCGTGGTGCGGCCCGCGGTCGCGCCCAGCACGAAGCCGCGCGAGAGCTGGTCGGCCATCTGCCAGAACTGGTCGCCGGTGCGCTGGAACCCGAACATCGAGTAGAAGACGTAGACCGGGATCAGCGGCTCGCCGTGCGTGGCGTACGCCGAGCCCGCCGCGATCAGCGACGCCGTACAGCCCGCCTCGGAGATGCCGTCGTGCAGCATCTGCCCGGTCGGCGACTCCTTGTACGCCAGCAGCAGCTCGCGGTCGACCGACTCGTACTGCTGACCCATCGGGTTGTAGATCTTCGCGCTCGGGAAGAACGCGTCCATGCCGAAGGTGCGGTACTCGTCGGGGGCGATCAGCACGAAGCGCTTGCCGATCTCCTTGTCCCGCATCAGGTCCTTCAGGACGCGGACGAACGCCATGGTGGTGGCGATCGACTGCTGGCCCGAGCCCTTCTTCGCGGTCGCGTACGTCTTCTCCGGCGGCAGCGGCAGCGGCTTGGCCCGCACCACGCGCGTGGGCACGTAACCGCCGCACGCCTTGCGGTGGTCGTGCATGTACTGGATCTCTTCGGAGTCCCGGCCGGGGTGGTAGTACGGCGGGTAGCCCTCGTCGAGCCGCTGGTCGGTGATCGGCAGGTGCAGCCGGTCGCGGAAGCGCTTGAGGTCGTCGACCGTCAGCTTCTTCATCTGGTGCGTCGCGTTGCGGCCCTCGAAGTTCGGACCCAGCGTCCAGCCCTTGATGGTCTGCGCGAGGATCACCGTCGGCTGGCCCTTGTGCTCCTTGGCCGCCGTGTAGGCCGCGAAGACCTTGCGGTGGTCGTGGCCGCCGCGCCCGAGGTGCAGGATCTGCTCGTCGGACATGCCTTCGACCATCTTGCGCAGCCGCTGGTCGTCGCCGAAGAAGTGCTCACGGATGTACGAACCGGTCTCGGTCGCGTACGTCTGGAACTGGCCGTCCGGGGTGGTGTTCATCTTGTTGACCAGCAGACCGTCGCGGTCCTGGGCCAGCAGCGGGTCCCAGGAGCGGTCCCAGATCAGCTTGATGACGTTCCAGCCGGCGCCGCGGAACTGCGACTCCAGCTCCTGGATGATCTTGCCGTTGCCGCGCACCGGGCCGTCGAGGCGCTGGAGGTTGCAGTTGACGACGAAGGTCAGGTTGTCCAGGCCCTCGCGGGCGGCGATCGAGAGCTGGCCGAGCGACTCCGGCTCGTCCATCTCGCCGTCGCCGAGGAACGCCCACACGTGCGACGTGGAGGTGTCGGCGATGCCGCGCGCCTCCATGTAGCGGTTCATCCGGGCCTGGTAGATCGCGCCCAGCGGGCCGAGGCCCATCGAGACGGTCGGGAACTCCCAGAAGTCCGGCATCAGCCGCGGGTGCGGGTAGCTGGAAAGGCCGTTCGGCGCCTTCGACTTCTCCTGGCGGAAGGCGTCGAGCTGCGCCTCGCTCAACCGGTCGAGCAGGAAGGCGCGGGCGTAGATGCCGGGGGAGGCGTGGCCCTGGAAGAAGATCTGGTCGCCGCCGAGGCCGTCGTCCTTGCCGCGGAAGAAGTGGTTGAAGCCCACGTCGTAGAGCGAGGCGGAGGAGGCGAAGGTGGCGATGTGGCCGCCGACGCCGATCCCGGGACGCTGGGCGCGGGAGACCATGACCGCCGCGTTCCACCGGGTGGCGTTGAGGATCTTGCGCTCGATCTCCTCGTTGCCCGGGAAGAACGGCTCGTCCTTGGTGGCGATGGTGTTCACGTAGTCGGTGCTGCGCATCTCGGGCACCGCGACGCGCTTCTCGCGCGCGCGCTCGATGAGGCGGAGCATCAGATAGCGGGCCCGCTCACGGCCGCGCTCGTCGATGGCCGCATCGAGCGAGTCGAGCCATTCCGCCGTCTCCTCGGGATCGAAATCCGGGACCTGGCTGGGAAGGCCGCCAATGATGATCGGGTTGCGATCGGATCCGGAAGCCACGCTGTTCCTTCGCTGCTAGGTGGAGCTCTGCTGGGTCGCGCCGCCTCCATCGTGTACCGCGTCGTTCGATACGTCATCTCTACCGAGCGGTAACCGCAGCTCATGAGCCGCGCGGCCCCAGGGCCGGTGGTCGGCCGGGAGCCTCCCGGCCTGAGGTTGGGGGAGGCCAAACCTGAACTCTACGCCCAGTCGCTCGTACGACCGACTCGCGGCTCCAATCACGCACAACACCGGCAAACCGCCGTGATGTGCGTCACCATTGAGTGTGCGGGTTGCGGTGACACGGTCGAATCGTCACCGTTTCGACGGTCTCGTACGCCGGGTACTTGCGCGATCCGCCCAGCCCGTGTGGACTACCGCCAATAACCCGCACAGGCGCGGGCAGATTTTCCCCATGACAGGAGGCAAAGCGTGAGCGCGACCGCGGACCACGCGGAGGAGCGGACCAACCCGGCGAGCCGGCTTGGTTTCGAGCCCGGACAGGTGGTCCAGGAGCTCGGGTACGACGAGGATTGCGACCAGGAGCTTCGAGAGGGTATCGAGGAGCTCACGGGCGAGGAGCTCGCCGATGAGGAGTACGACGACGTGCCCGACGCCGTCCTGCTGTGGTTCCGCGAGGACGACGGCGACCTCACCGACGCACTCGTCGACGCCACGTCGACGGTCGACCCCGGCGCCCCGATCTGGCTCATGACCCCGAAGACCGGGCGTGACGGCCACGTCGAGCCCAGCGAGATCGGAGAGGCCGCGCAGACCGCGGGCCTCGCCCAGACCAGCAGCGTCAACGCCGCCAAGGACTGGACCGGCAGCCGTCTCGTGACACCCAAGACGGCCCGCGCGGGGAAGCGGTAGCTTTCCCGGCACCGGCGGCCCGCCGCAGGGGTTGCGCCCCGCGGCCGTCCGCCGCCCGTCACACGCTGGCCGCGGGGGGGGGGGGGGGCGCCCCCGTGGGGGGGGGGGGGGGGGGGGTGGGGTCGCAGGTGTTTGTGTGTGTCTTTGTTGTTGTGGCGGTCCGCGGGCTCCTCCTTTCC